>JBJEPA010000302.1:0-3202 GCA_051880995.1 Ruminococcus sp. | reverse complement strand
AGATAATAATTTAATAATTAACATTTAGTTGTTAAATATATACAAATTCACTTTGTAAGAGAAAAATAGGGCGTTCCTTTTGAAACGCCCTTAATTGTTGTGATTTAGAAACCGCTTATTTCTTTGGAAATATACTTTTGAATAAGTGTTGCATCTCTGATAGAGATAGAACCATCTCTGTTAACATCACAGTTTTCTAATACTATATTAACAGATAAACCAACCTTATACTTTTGTATTGTTGTTACATCTCTTACATTTATTATGCCGTCACCATTTGCGTCGCCCAAGGTACCAACAACTATTGGGGTTGTTGAGGAGGTAGTTGGGGAAGTGGAGGAGGTTGTAGTAGTAGGCACATCAAAAGCTTCCCAATTGCCATTGCGGTAAATCTGGTTTGTTCCCGGAATTTGCAGGTTGTTTGTTTTATTTCCGCCATTGTTGCTGAATATGCACATATCGTTTTCCTTAGGGAATGTGGCTGTCCATATGTCACCATCATACTTTGTCATAGCAACGCCTGGCCAGCTCACATCACCGGAATCTGTTGAGGCTCTCCAGTAGTAAACATAAGGAGTGGAGAAGTTTGAACTGCTGTTGTCAAAGAAAATGGTTGTGTAGTCAGCAGGGTCATAAGGCTTTTCTGTTGTAGTAGGTATTGTCTGACCGTTATAAGGTTGCCATGTGTTTCCGTATGAGAAAATCATATTTGTTTCGTTAATGGCAAGACCCTCTGCACCGTCACCCGGATATCTGTCAGGGGAACCGTTTCCTGCGTTAAACATAACTCTGCCGTTTTCAAGCCCGTCGGGAACTTCAATTACATAGTAACCTGTGCTTGAGTCGTATTCCATAGCCTCACCCGGCCAAGCACTGTTCTCGAGAGTTTCCGAACCGCTTTCATCGTAAATATATGCGTTTACTGTGCTCCACTTGTACTGGCTGTTGTCAAAGTAAATTCTTGTAACAGCGGATGGGTCTTTCTTCTTGTAGGTGTAGGACTTTTTAGATGTCTCCTCATCGTTACTTGCTGTGATAGTAACCTTAAACTCTTCACCAAGTCCAATGCCCTCCCCAACAGTAAACTTGTCACCGTTTACAACTCTGAAAGGTGTTCCACCGTTTACTGAAACCATAGCAAAGTCTGCACCACGGAGAGAAACAGTGATCTCCTGACTGTCATAGAAAGAGTAGTTGCCTTTTAGGCTCATATTGATTGTGGAAACAGGACCTTCAATAAGGATAGTACCGTTTGTGCCTGAGTTAAACACAGCTTTTCCGTCCTCAACAGTTGCCTTAGTTCCGTCGTAGAAGTTTGTAACTACAATTCCGTCAGACCAAATTGAAGAAACATTAACAGCAATATCTGTGTTCTTTGGAGCACCGATTGTTGCAATAATGTTGTCGGCAACAGTACCGTCGTCATAACTTCTGGAGAATGTGTAACCTGTTGATGCATTGTAGGCAGTAACCTGCTGATGGTCACCGGCTCCAACAGCAACATGGTTGTTACGGAACTGACCAACCTTTTGCCAGTGGGCAAGCTCCTCTTTGTCCATAGAATCCCAGTTCATATCACTTCTCAGTGAGTGACCGCTTCCGCCTTGTCCATCAAAGGACATACCGGAAACTGTCTTACGGTTTGTTTCGTCACCGTAGAAAATCTGTACTCCGCCGGGTAGCAGGAGCAGGGCAGAGCCCTGATAAATCATATCGTTACTTCTTGCAAGGTTGGAGTCGTGGGAAGAAATGTAAGTGAGAACATTAAAGTCGTCTCTTGAGTTAATGGCTGATGCATAGTACTGATATTTTCCGTTAATGGCACTTGCGTCAGGCAGACAACTTCCTGATGAGTCAAAGTTAATCATTGAGTCAAATCCACCCTGGGAGTAGTAGTCGTCGTAGCCAACCTTGTGGTCCCAGTGTTCACCGGTCATCCAGAAGTCTTCATCCCAGTTTGCACCGGCTTTGCCGGGGTTGTTGCTTCTCCAGGTGTTAAGTGCCTTAACACAGGAATCCTTCAGCTTTTTCCAAGATGCCTTTTCAACATGCTTTGCTGTGTCACATCTGAAACCGTCAACACCGTACTCAGATACCCATTCGGAAAGCCACTTTACAAGGTAGCCTGAAACTGTGTCGGAGTTGCCGTACTTTGCAACCTTTTCGTTAAGTGTACCCTCTTTAATCCATTTTGTCTTTAAAATCGGTGGGATAGTAACGCTTGCGGTTGATTCTGTCTTAAAGTCAGGAAGTCCTGCAAGTGACATTTGCAGGTCACCGCCACTGCCCTCACTATAACCGGGAAGACCTGAACGAATCCAGTCAGAACCCCACCATTTGCCCCAGTCACTTGCTGATGACTTAAAGTCAATGTGGTCGTTAACAGCGGAAATACCGTCCAGCTTATACTTGAATTCAGATGCACCGGGGAGGAGTGTACCAAAGCCATATTCCTCCATATCAGCAACTGTGTTGTAGCCGGAGTGGTTCATAACAATGTCCATAACTATTCTGATACCGTGCTTATGAGCTGTATCAACAAGGGTCTGGAATTCTTCCTTAGTACCAAAGTTTGCGTCTGTTTCTGTGTAGTCAAGAACATAGTAACCATGGTATGAATAGTGGGCAAATCCTACACCGGAATCTACATATCCGTGAATTTGCTCGTAAGGGGCAGAGAGCCAAATTGCATTTACACCAAGGTCGTCAAAGTAACCTGCTTCAATTTCCTGGGTAATACCTGCAAAGTCGCCTCCGTGGAATGTTCCCGGAGCTGTGTTCCAGCCTGAAAGGGGACTTCCATTTGCGTCTGTTGCACGGCCGTAGGAGTGGTCGTTGCTTGTGTTACCATTCTTGAAACGGTCTGTAAGTAGGAAATATACAGTAGCATTGTCCCAAGAAAAGTCGTTTGCACCGGTGATTTTTGAAACACCTGTGGAGCTTTGGTCAACATTTGCCTGAGTGCTTTCCTTGTTCACAGTTACCGCATTAGCAGTAAAGCAGATAGAAACAATAGAAAGTAGCATAGCAAGACAAAGTATAACCGAGATTGTTTGCTTTTTCATAATTTCTTTCCTTTCTTTTATAATCCTAAAGATTTTAGATATTGGATTTTCACCAATTATCCCGCTTATCATTTTAACAAAATATGGATATAAAAATCTATTCTTTTTTTATACAATAAATAGTGCAAAAAACTGTG
>JBJEPA010000301.1:0-13978 GCA_051880995.1 Ruminococcus sp. | reverse complement strand
TTCCTCCCCTTCCTTAGAAATTGAGGCCGCCCTCACGGGCGCCTTCGGCCAATTCTTTTACACGGCCGTGATAGATGTTACCGCCTCTGTCAAATACAACTTTGGCGATGTTCTTTTCTGCTGCTTTTTCAGCAATAAGCTTACCAACTGCCTTTGCAGCCTCTTTGTTTCCGCCGTTGCCGCTAATGCTCTTGTCAAGAGAAGAAGCTGCAGCAAGTGTTACACCGGCAACATCATCGATAATCTGTGCATAGATGTTGTTAGTTGAACGGAATACACAAAGGCGTGGACATTCAGCAGTGCCGCTAATCTTGCCACGAACTCTCTTGTGGCGATTAAGACGGGCTTTTTTTGTATCAGGTCTGTTTACCATTTGTCATTCACTCCTTAATTACTTGCCTTTACCGGCTTTTCCTTCCTTGCGGCGGATATGTTCGTCCTTATACTTAATACCCTTACCCTTATATGGCTCAGGTGGACGCTTTTCTCTAACCTCGGCAGCAAACTGACCAACCTTTTGCTTATCACAGCCAAGGATTACGATATTATTTGGATCCGGAACTTCAATCTTGATATCGTCATTTTCTTCAACGATAACCTGATGTGAATATCCAAGGTTCATAACGAGCTTGTTGCCCTGCTTCTGAACTCTGTAACCAACACCGTTAACCTCAAGCTCCTTCTTGTAGCCCTCGGTAACACCAACAACCATATTGTTGATTAATGAACGAGTTAGTCCGTGCAGGCTTCTGTTAAGCTTATCGTCATTAGGACGCTTAACCTCAACAACATCGCCATTGATTTCAACTGCCATATTAGGATGGATGTTCTGTGTAAGCTCACCCTTTGGTCCTTTAACAGTTACAACGCTTTCGTCAACTGAAATAGTAACGCCAGCGGGAATATTTATAGGTTTTCTTCCAATTCGAGACATCTCGGCACCTCCTTACCAAATGAATGCAAGAACTTCGCCGCCAATGTTAGCCTTACGAGCTTCACGGTCTGTCATGATACCCTTAGATGTGGAGATGATAGCCACACCAAGGCCCTTCATAACCTTTGGCAAATTCTCAGCATTGCTGTATATACGCAAGCCAGGCTTAGAAACTCTTCTGAGTCCTGTGATTACAGGAGTTTTATCCTCAGTATATTTGAGAGTAACCTTAATCACGCCCTGCTTACCGTCATCCATAGTTGTAAATTCTTTGATGTATCCCTCGTCAACAAGAATCTGACAAATAGCCTTCTTCATATTAGAGCAAGGAATGTCAACTGTGTCGTGTTTTGCAGCACTTGCATTACGAATTCTTGTAAGCAAATCTGCTATTGTATCAGTAATCTGCATAATTGTACCTCCTTACCAGCTTGATTTCTTAATGCCAGGAATCTCGCCCTTGTAAGCGAGTTCACGGAAGCAGATACGGCAAATACCGTACTTACGGAGGTAAGCATGTGGTCTGCCGCAGATTTTGCAGCGTGAGTATTTTCTTGTAGAAAACTTAGGCTCTCTCTGCTGTTTAACTTTCATTGATGTTTTAGCCACTACTATTCCTCCTTACTTAGCAAATGGAGCACCCATGAGCGAAAGAAGCTCACGGCCCTCTTCGTCTGTGTTAGCTGTGGTTACAAAGCAAATGTCCATACCACGAACCTTATCAATCTTATCATAGTCGATTTCAGGGAAAATAAGCTGTTCCTTGATACCCATGTTATAGTTACCACGGCCATCAAAGGAATTACCGTTAATTCCTCTGAAGTCTCTAACTCTTGGAAGTGCAACATTGAAAAGACGATCGATGAATTCGTACATTCTCTCTCCTCTTAATGTTACCTTACAACCGATTGCCATACCCTCTCTGAGTTTGAAGTTAGCAACTGATTTTCTTGCTTTACAAATCATTGGTTGCTGACCGGTGATAGCACGAAGGTCTGTGCAGATAGCATCAATAACCTTGCTGTTTTCTCTTGCTTCGCCGGCACCAACATTGATGACAACCTTATCAATCTTAGGAATCTGCATAACGCTCTTATAAGAGAACTTCTTCATAAGAGCCGGTGCAACTTCCTCTTTGTAGAAAGTTTTTAGTCTTGCCACGATGAAATCCTCCTTTAAATCTGTTCTTTACATTTAGCGCAAATGCGATCCTTAGTGCCGTCAGAGTTTACGTTGTGTGCAACTCTTGTTGGCTTCTTACATCTTGGACAAACAAGCTGAACCTTGGAAGCATACATAGCTGCCTCGGCCTTGATGATACCGCCCTGTTCACCCATTTTTCTAGGCTTAACATGCTTTGAAACCATATTGATTTTCTCAACAATAACTTTGCCTTCCTTTGGTGAAACTGCAAGAACAGTACCCTTTTTGCCCTTGTCCTTACCGCTAATTACTACAACGGTGTCACCTGTTTTTACATGAACTTTGTTATTCATAACTGACACCTCCAATTAAAGTACTTCAGGAGCAAGTGAAAGAATCTTTGTGAAGTCTTTTTCACGAAGTTCACGAGCTACTGGTCCGAAAATACGAGTTCCTCTTGGACTCTTATCATCTTTAATAATAACTGCTGCGTTTTCATCAAAGCGGATGTATGTTCCGTCGTCACGACGAACGCCCTTAGCTGAACGTACGATAACTGCACGAACAACATCGCCCTTCTTTACAACGCCGCCTGGTGTTGCTTTCTTAACAGAAGCAACTACAACATCGCCAATGTTGGCATATCTTCTCTTAGTACCGCCGAGAACACGAATGCACATAAGTTCTTTAGCACCGGTATTGTCGGCTACCTTGAGATAAGTCTGCTGTTGAATCACAGTGTGTTCCTCCTTTTTCTCAAGCTAAATTACTTAGCTTTCTCAATAATCTCGACAAGTCTCCATCTCTTATCCTTAGAGAGTGGACGAGTTTCCATAATTTTTACTCTGTCGCCTACACCTGCTGTGTTGTTTTCATCATGTGCCTTATAGCGAACAGTTCTTTTAACAACCTTATTATAAAGCTTGTGCTTAACGCTGTCTTCGATTGCAACTACGATGGTTTTGTCCATCTTGTCAGATACAACCCTGCCGACAGCAGTCTTTCTGTAATTTCTATCGCTCATGTTGTACCCTCCTTATGCTTCAGCTAATTCGTTTTCACGAAGAATAGTTGAAATTCTTGCAATGTCTTTCTTGACTGCCTTAATTCTTGTTGGATTTTCTAACTGGTTGATTGCAAGCTGGAAACGAAGGTTGAAAAGTTCTTCCTTAAGGTCCTTAAGCTTGCTCTGCATTTCTTCAGTAGAAAGCTCTCTGATTTCCTGTGCTGTCATTACTGTTCAACCTCCTTCTTTACAAACTTACACTTAACCGGAAGCTTATTAGCTGCAAGACGCATAGCCTCACGAGCTGTTGCTTCATCAACACCGCCAAGCTCAAACATAACTCTGCCCGGCTTAACTACTGCTACCCAATACTCAGGAGCACCTTTACCTTTACCCATTCGAGTTTCAGCAGGTCTTGCTGTAACCGGCTTATCTGGGAAAATTTTAATCCAAACCTTACCAAAACGCTTGCAGTAACGAGTCATAGCAACACGGGCTGCTTCGATCTGGTTAGATGTAATCCATGATGGCTCAAGAGCCTGGAGGCCAAATTCACCGTAAGTAACCTTATTACCACGGTAAGCTTTACCTGTCATACGACCTCTGTGTACTCTTCTGTACTTTACTCTCTTAGGTAATAACATTACTTCTTGCCTCCTTCTTTACGAGCTGGACGCTCAGGACGCTTCTGAACATTACCGATAACCTCGCCCTTGTAAATCCAAACCTTAACACCGATTTTACCGTATGTTGTGTTTGCTTCAGCAAAGCCATAGTCAATGTCTGCTCTGAGTGTCTGAAGTGGAATAGTACCTTCGTGATACTGTTCGCTACGAGCAATTTCAGCACCGCCAAGTCTTCCGGAACACATTGTCTTGATACCCTTAGCACCAAACTTCATTGATCTTCCGATAGCCTGCTTCATAGCACGACGGAATGAAATTCTCTTTTCAAGCTGAAGTGCAATGTTCTCAGCAACAAGCTGTGCGTCAACATCTGGGTGCTTAACCTCAACAATGTTGATGTTAACTGGCTTGTTAAGGAACTTCTCGCACTGAAGTCTTAACTTTTCAATCTCGCTGCCACCCTTACCGATAATCATACCGGGCTTTGCGCAGTGGATGTGAAGTCTTACTCTCTTGCCGTCTCTCTCGATTTCAATCTTGGAGATGCCGGCACCGTAAAGCTGTTTCTTTAATACCTTACGAAGGTTGTAGTCTTCAACAAGAGTATCGCCGAAATCTTTTTTGCTGGTAAACCATCTGGAATCCCAGTCTTTAATAACGCCTACACGCAAACCGTGTGGATTAACTTTCTGTCCCATAGCTACAAACCTCCTTTATTCTTTCTCTTTAAGCACCAGAGTGATATGAGATGTTTTCTTATCAATTCTGAATGCTCTGCCCTGAGCTCTTGGTCTAATTCTCTTAAGAATTGGGCCCTGGGAAACTGAACATTCTGCTACATAAAGAGCAGATGTATCCATACTGTGGTTATTCTCAGCATTTGCAACTGCTGACTTGAGCAACTTAAGAAGTGGCTCGCAAGCGGCCTTTGGGGTATGCTCGAGAATAGCCTTTGCAAGTTTTACGTCCTTACCACGGATAAGGTCTAAAACAACAGAAACCTTACGAGGTGAAATACGGACATATTTTGCATATGCTTTTGCTTCCATCTTGCTTACTCCTTCCGCTTATTTAGATGTCTTACTTCCAGCGTGACCTCTGAAGGTTCTTGTTGGGGCAAACTCGCCGAGCTTGTGACCAACCATATCTTCAGTTACATATACTGGAACATGCTTGCGTCCGTCATGGACAGCAAATGTGTGACCTACAAATTCAGGGAAGATTGTTGAACTTCTTGACCAAGTCTTAAGAATTCTCTTTTCTCCCTTTTCGTTCATATCGATGACTCTTTCGAGCAGCTTAGGCTGGACAAAAGGGCCTTTTTTAGTACTTCTACTCATATTAAATTAGCTCCTTCCGCCTTACTTACCGTTTCTTCTTCTTACAATCATCTTGTCAGAAGCCTTGTGATGCTTACGAGTCTTGTAGCCAAGTGCAGGCTTACCCCAAGGAGTGCATGGTCCTGGACGACCTACTGGGGACTTACCTTCACCACCACCGTGTGGGTGGTCGTTAGGGTTCATTACAGAACCTCTTACTGTTGGTCTCCAACCCATATTTCTCTTTCTACCAGCCTTACCGATTTTAACATTCTCATGGTCAGCGTTGCCTACAACACCGATTGTAGCCATACAGCTGTCAGGAACGTTTCTAAGTTCACCGGATGGTAATCTTAAAAGAGCCAAACCGTTTTCTTTAGCCATAAGCTGTGCCATATTACCAGCTGCACGAGCAAGCTGAGCACCTCTTCCTGGATAAAGCTCAATGTTGTGGATGAATGTACCTGTTGGGATTGCGCTGAGTGGCAATGCGTTACCAGGCTTAATATCTGCACTTGGTCCGGCAACAACTGTGTCGCCAACCTTGAGACCCTGTGGTGCAATGATGTATGACTTTTCGCCGTCTTCGTACTGAATTAAAGCGATAAATGCTGAACGGTTAGGATCGTATTCAAGTGTCTTAACTGTTGCAGGCATGTCAAACTTCTGTCTCTTAAAATCAATTACTCTGTACTTTCTACGGTTACCGCCGCCTCTGTGACGAACAGTGATTCTACCATAAGAGTTACGGCCAGCGTTCTTCTTGATTGGCTGGAGCAAACTCTTCTCCGGTGCTACCTTTGAAAGAGATGAGTAATCAGTAACCGACATATTACGACGAGCGTTTGTGGTCGGTTTATATACCTTAATGGCCATTTGATTTCACTCTCCTCATGATGGCTTTGCGGGGTTTATGGTACACCCCATACATTCTGCCTATTATATTAGTATAAAATTTGTAATATTTAGGCTTACATCATGCCTTCAAAAAATTCGATGCTCTTGCTGTCCTCTGTAAGTGTAACAACAGCTTTTTTCCAGCACTTTGTGTAACCCTGTGTTCTGCCCTGTCTCTTAAGACGGCCACGAACATTAACGGTGTTAACCTTTGCTACCTTTACCTTGAAAGCTTCTTCAACAGCGTTTGCAATGTCAATCTTTGTAGCTGTCTTAGCAACTTCAAAGGTGTACTTCTTTTCTGCAATACCCAGCATTGACTTTTCAGTAATAACAGGGCGGATTATGATGTCATGTGCAATCATGCGTACACCTCCTCAATCTTAGCAATAGCTTCCTCGGCAATTACAAGCTTGTCTGCATTAAGAATATCATAAACATTGATTTCATTGTACTGACAAGTCTTAACACCAGGGATGTTGTTAGCTGACTTGATAACCTTGTTGTCAACTTCCGGAAGAACGATAAGTGTCTTCTTCTTAGAGTCGATTGCGTCAAGCATCTCAACCATAGTCTTTGTCTTGTAGTCATCGCAAACAATCTTATCAACAACGATAAGCTCGTCGGATGCTACCTTTGAGGATAAAGCGGACTTCATAGCAAGTCTCTTTACCTTCTTATTTACACTGAAGCTGTAGTCTCTTGGCTTTGGAGCAAATACGATACCACCGTGTGTCCACTGTGGGGATCTTGTTGAACCCTGTCTTGCACGACCTGTTCCCTTTTGTCTCCAAGGCTTTCTACCGCCACCGGATACCTCTGCACGTGTTAAAGCGCTCTGTGTACCCTGACGCTGATTAGCAAGATAGAGAACTACCATCTGGTGCATTACTGCTTCATTTGGCTCAATAGCGAAAATCTCGTCCTTAAGGTCGATTGTCTTTGCCTTTGAACCCTTCATATCAACAACGTTAATACTTGGCATTTGTAGTCCCCCTTTCTTAAGCCTTTACAGAATCTTTAATTACAACGATGCCGTTGTTAGGACCAGGAATTGCGCCCTTAATAGCAACGAGGTTGTTTTCTGCGTCAACCTTAACAATTTCAAGATTCTGAACTGTTACTTTTTCAGCACCTAAGTGACCTGCCATCTTCTTACCCTTAAATACACGGGAAGGGGATGAACAGCAACCCATTGAACCACCATCACGAACGCAAGGGCCTGAACCGTGGGTTTCCTTAAGTCTCTGGAAATTCCAGCGCTTGATAACGCCTGCAAAGCCTTTACCTTTGCTCTTACCGGTAACGTCAACCTTGTTACCAGCTTCAAATACATCTGCTTTGATGATGTCGCCTACGTTGTAAGCATCTGTGTCTTCAAATCTGAATTCTTTAAGAACCTTCTTTGGAGCAACATCAGCCTTGTCAAAATGACCCTTCATAGGCTTGTTTACCTTGTGTGGCTTCATATCGCCGTAGCCCATCTGAACTGCTGCGTAGCCATCACTGTCAACTGTCTTTTTCATTGAAACGACACATGGGCCTGCTTCAACAACAGTTACAGGAACGAAATGTCCCTTTTCGTCGAAAATCTGAGTCATACCGACTTTCTTTCCGATTAATGCCTTTTGCATTATTTTTTCCTCCTTTTAGGTTATTGGTCGGTTTCCCGACATTGACCCTGTCTACCGGTAGGTTGAACGAAAACTATAATTTGATTTCGATTTCAACGCCTGCAGGGAGCTCAAGGCTCATAAGAGCTTCGACCGTCTTGTTTGATGGTCTTAAAATATCGATAAGTCTCTTGTGAGTTCTCATCTCAAACTGCTCACGGCTGTCCTTGTACTTGTGAACAGCACGTAGAATTGTAACAACCTGCTTCTGAGTTGGAAGTGGCACAGGACCTGAAACCCTTGCGCCTGTTCTCTTAGCTGTTGCTACGATTTTCTCAGCAGATTGGTCAACCAACTGATGATCGTAACCCTTGAGTCTTATACGAATTTTTTCCTTGACTGCCATAATAACGCCTCCTTAATTCTGTATTGAGTTGGCGGGCGTGCTTTAAACTGATAACGCTTCCGGGTGTTTCGCACCCCTGCATTAAAAAAACCGGATGAATTCATATTCATTCGGACAGTGTAAAGCGCAGACGAGCAGAACTATCCCAAAGGATATTGCTCGAAAATCTTAACTTAATCGCCCGGTTTAAAATCGGACATACTCCACGGAAAAACCGGCATCTTTCAGCCGCAACCTCCCGCTTCTTCGCATATCTATCGCAGTCACGCAAGGATTATTATACTATATAGGGCGTTATTTTACAAGTTATTTCAAAATTTATATATAGAGAATTTGTTAGAATTATTTAAATAATTTTTGTATATTTTGCACAACTGTAAATATTTACAATCTTATATAATTATTTAACCCCAAAATGGGGGTTATCCCCCATTTCTTCGGGAATAATTACTACATTGTGAAAATGGCGGCTGTTACCACAGAGCCAACAATAAGGACAGCGCAAATAATTGCAACAACTCTGACAATCATCATCTTTTTCTTTCTTTTCTGCTGGTAATTCATTTTATCATCTCCCATAGGGTATTTTTGCATAATTCAGTACATTATAAATAATTATATCACACTTGATTAATTTTTTAAAGAGTTATATTATATTAAGGAAAGGACGGTGGATTTTATGTTACACATCTATTACGGAAACGGCAAGGGAAAAACCACTGCTGCCATCGGGGTGGCTGTAAGGGCGGCCGGCTCTAACAGAAATGTTCTTTTTGCGCAGTTCCTGAAAAGTGAAGAATCGGGAGAAAGAAATTCCCTCAGGCTAATACCTACCATTGAGCTTTTGCCCTGTCCTGACAAAATTAAGTTCGTCAAGGATATGACAGAGGAGGAAAAGCTACAGTGCAAGCAGGATTGCCGAAACACATTTGATTCTTGCATTGTGCGTGTTCTCCGTGGTAATTACGATATGGTGGTTTTCGACGAAATTTTTTGTGCAATAGAAAACGGTATGCTGTCGGACAGCGAGCTTTTTGATTTTCTTGCAAATCTGCCTAAAAACATTGAGGTTGTGCTTACAGGCCACAATCCCAGCGAAAAGATACTCTCCTTTGCTGATTATGCCACAGAAATGAGAAAAGTTGCCCATCCCTTTGACAAGGGTATCACCGCACGAAAGGGAATTGAATATTAAACTTAATATATATTAACAACACACAAAACAAAAACTCTGGAAAATGTACCTATGTACTAACCCAGAGTTTTTTGCTATCATATTTTCTCAGCTACCTCGCCAAGTCTTTTATAGATTGAATTTTCAGGCACATATCCCCTTACGAAAGAAAGTGGATATACATTGGTGTTTTTTCCGATTACAGTGCCCGGGTTAAGGACAGAGTTGCACCCAACCTCAACATTGTCACCAAGCATAGCGCCGAACTTCTTGACCCCTGTCTCAACTTTTTCTCCGTCAAGGAGAACGGTTACAAGACTTTTGTCACTTTTAAGGTTTGAGGTGATTGCACCTGCACCGGTATGGGATTTATAACCCAGAATACTGTCGCCAATATAGTTGAAGTGTGGAGTCTGAACCTCATCAAACAATATGGAATTTTTTAGCTCTGTGGAGTTGCCAACAGTTGCACCCTTACCGATAATTGCATTACCTCTGATAAAGGCACACTGGCGCACCTCTGCATTCTCATCAATAATCAAAGGGCCGTGAAGGTAAACCGAATCAAACACCTTTGCCGACTTGGCAACCCAGATGTTCTCTCCCCTTTTTTCGTAAATTTCAGGGTCAAGGGTGTTGCCTTTCTTTATAATAAAGTCACCTATGAGGGGCAGAGCCTCCCAAGGGTAGGTCAAATCTTCAAAAAGTTCTTTTGCTATTGTTCTGTCAAGGTTGTACAGATTGCTGATTGTCAGTCGTTTCAAATCAGGGCACTTCCTTTGCTATAATATTTTTCCGTTCAAGTAAAGCCTTGAATCCTGTTTTCTTCATAAGATAACATACCAAAGCGGATATTGCACAGCCGACAAAAATTCCCACCAAAACATCCGAAGGGAAATGCACAAATACATACAGTCTGGAAAAAGCGATAATTCCGGAGAAAACGAAAGCAGGAATACTCCAAGCCTTTTTCTTAACAGTCAGTAAAACCGCAGTTGCAGCAGCAAAGGCGCTTGCCGAATGGTTTGATGGAAATCCATAGGAGGTTGGTTTTTCCACGAGCATATCCACATCATTGACCAGATTGCAGGGACGAATACGACACACAACATTCTTTATTCCGAACTCTGTAACAAGGGTGTCAATACCCATAGCCAACAGAATAGCAAAACCGCAGTACCGTGTACGCTTAAAAAATATAAGCACAATCGCTATGGCAATCCAAATCAGTCCGCCCTCCTGCATATTGCTAAACAAGGGCATCAGAAAATCCATAATGCTGTTTCTTAAATTATCTTGAATCCAATACAGGATACTAAAATCTATATTTGTAATAAAATTAATCATATTCTCATCCAAATTAATTAAATCGAGATTACTGCCTTAATGAGCAAGTTTTCAATCTAAAATTCTCACTTACCGAAGCGATATTTCAGCTTATCCTCTATATTGTTGAACAGGGTTTGCACATTAAGAGGTGGAAGCTGATTTTCATACTCTTCTATCTCCATCTCTTCATAGCTGTCCTTATCTCTTCTCAAGGATAAAACAGTCGAGATGCAGTCCAAAGAGAATATCACAGCAAGAATAACTGCAATCCACAGCTGAACGTTCTCCGGAATAAGGTAAATCAAATCCAAAAACAGAGGATGAATCACCTTGCAAAGCAACAGGCACAATGTGCCAAAGCAGATTGCTCCCAATAGGCATATTCTGCTTTTATAATTAAATTTCATATTGCTGTAGTCCCACCATTTTTTGTGGAAAACATTTTCCAAAACAACTGCGGTCATATACTCTACAACAGTTGCAACAAACATACCGCCAAAAAAAGTGACTAAGGCACTATCTGTTCTGCTGAAAAAGCAAAAAATCATAAGAACCGCTCCTCCGCCATACAATGGACAATAGGGGCCCTTTAAAAAACCGGAGGATATAAACTTTTTTTCTTGAATTGTATAAATAGCTGTTTCATAAAGCCAGCCGATAAAGCTATATAATATAAAAGCCAAAAAATATTGTACTAAGTTCAAACTCCACATCTCCTTGGAATCAGGCTCTGCTTCTCCTCAGTATTGAGCGAAGCATAAATGCCCATTTCCTAACAACCTCTTTTGACGTGCACACCTTATCAAAGTAGCAGATAACATATGCTTCTCTTGTTTTGGGAGGCACAAATGTCAAAGGCCACATATGTTTTTTGATAATCTCCTTTTCCTTATCACTTAAGGAAAAAACATTGCTTGCATTTTTCAGTGCAATAGAGGGATGATGAAACCCGTGCATACTTCCCCTTGCCTCTTTATCGTGCCAGTCATAAAGAAACAAATCATGGAGGAGTCCTCCTCTTGCGGCAGAACGGTAGTCAAGCTTAAACCTTCGACAAAACAAAAAACTTTTGAACGCCACAACCATACAATGCTCAAAGGTTGAAGTTTCTCCGTGTTGGGTGTAGTTCTTCATTTTTTGTACTTCTTCGCTTAAGAGTAAATCCTCTATACAGGACAAAAAAAGAGAAATCTCATTTTTGCACACACGGTCAAAAGCATGGATTAAGCTTTGGCTTATCATATCATCATTCCTAAATTTCTTATATTACGTTCATTATATCATTTTTTGCCGTTTAGGGGCAACGGTCAAAAAATAAAAATAAACAAAACACTTGTTATGTACTTTGTTCAATTATCACAAAACAAAACTTTTAAAACTCATCCGAGAGCAGTTCCATTCTATGATTATATTCCTCCTGTCCAATTCCATCGCTGTCAAAAAGCTCCTGAACCCTGTTCTTTGTTGTTTTAAGTGCCTCTTCGTCCTTTATGAGCTGATTTTTCCACAACAAATAATTATCCTCGGTGATTATACACTCTCGTTTTGCCTGATAAAGAGTTTCAAGTTTATCAAGAAGTCCTACATCACCGTTACTTAAAAACTCCTTTAAAATCTGGTGGGTGTCCTGCACAAGCTCTTCCTTTTCCTTTTCAAAAACAGCCCTGTTCTTTTCACCCATATTATGTTTCTTTTCAATTCTGCTAAGTGCAAGTCTGTATTCGTCAATGATGTCCTCCGGTCTGAAGTCAAAATCCAGCTTTACCTTTGCCACACGAACCAACGAGTTCTTTGGCTGACCTGTCTTTGCACCCAAGGACTGAAGTACTACAGATATAGTGCTTACAATCAATGTAACAGCTGGAACGCACCACAAAAACCACAGCAAATGTGTGCTGATAATCAGCATATAAATTGAAACTGCAATAACAACAATGTTTATAATTGCAACAGGAAGATGAATATATTTACGATGCAAGAGAACATCAATAACATTCACTACAACACAAAGCACAAGGACAATCATCAAGGGAATGTTATTCTGCCACGCACTGGTGACAGCAGACTTAACTACCATTGCAAGGTACTGTACTGATGTTAACAGTAGTAAAACATTATTACATATCCAAAGGATATTTTTATTAACCTTGTATTTACTCTTAATATTACTTATAACGCCCATATCACTTAGTCCTCTTGCGTAGGTACATTACTATTTTAACTATACAAGCGCCTACCATAAAGGAACCGACATAGGTCATCATCTCCTGATAACTGCAGAAGTATCCCCAACCGGTTACAGCCAGGACTTTCCACCAAACAGAGAGGAAAACACCAACAACACCAATAAAGATAATGTCCAGGATAAGCTCAGAGGTTTTCCTTGTCTTAGAAAAAAGCATAATCCCTATTACAATACTTACACATACCATTGTCATAATCACAACCCAGTTGCTGTGAGAAAGGGCGCTGTTTGTTTCAGTCACGCTTGATGAGGTAGATATTGCTGACAATATTGTGTTCTTGACATTAACCCTGGCAAATATAATCAATGCCAGAATAACATCACACACAAATAAGGTTGAAAACTTTTTCACTATAACCACTCCTTACAGAAGTAATACCAATCCTGAATGGAATTGATATAGGCTTTTGGTCCGCCTGACAGGAGTCGAACCTGCTGTCTTCAGAATCGGAATCTGATGCGTTATCCAAATACGCTACAGGCGGATACCTATGGAAACGCTGAATAAATCACGCTATACGATATTTATGCATTGTTTCCTACACACCTTGATTATAGCACAAGATATTGTGTTATCTTTCTTTAAGAGAATTATTATTGGAAATAGGTATAAAAAAGCACCGTAATTATCGCATATTAAACAAAATTATAAAGTTAAATATGTGCAATATGTTGATTAGAAGATATATAGCCCCAAGGACTATCATTATGATATTTACAGCCTTTACAATATTTTTACTGCTTACGGGAAGTGCATAGAAAATATACGACATAAGAATAAACGGAAAAATACACTTTACCGCAAAGCATAAAACGGGTTTATCAAGCAGATTAACCATAAGGGGGTTTGCCTCAAAAAATCCGTCGTAACGGAGAAGCGTGACGGTACAAAGCCAATCTGAAAAGTTCAGAAGAATCATAAGTAGTATTTTTTGCCTGCAAAGGACTATTTTTTTCATATCAATATCCATTCCAACACCTCCCTATATTTTTTCAGCATTAAGCGAAAAAATACCTTTTTTTCAAAAAAAATAAATTTTTTTAAAAAAGTTGTTGACAAGAACCTTTAGTTATGATATATTAAATAAGCGTCAAGTGAACGACACAATTCGCTGGTGTAGCTCAGTTGGTAGAGCAGCTGATTTGTAATCAGCAGGTCGGGGGTTCAAGTCCGTCCACCAGCTCCAAAAAGAAGCCTACTGTATTCCGGTAGGCTTTACATATGGGAGATTTCCCGAGTGGCCAAAGGGGACAGACTGTAAATCTGCTGGCGATGCCTTCGGTGG
>JBJEPA010000300.1:0-3222 GCA_051880995.1 Ruminococcus sp. | reverse complement strand
CTGTGACCCTCTGCTTGTAAGGCAGATGCTCTCCCAGCTGAGCTATGCTCCCACATTGTCGCTTGTAAGCGACGAACATTATAATACAGTATTTCCTACAAAATGTCAACACCTTTTCTAAGATTTTTTCAAAAAATTTTATCTTGCAAAATATGGCTCTATTTTCTCCCCACTTAGTTTTTTGCTAAATACATATCCATAAGTCATAAGTTACCCTACCAAAACATAAATATATGTGTAACGAAATAATCGGAGGAAGCAAAATGACAGATTATCTACCTGAAGGACGCAGAATAGATACATATGAAAATCTTGAGTCAATTTCCTGCCTAAAATCCCTTAGCGAGGCAATGCGTGACCATAAAATACTGGAGGCAAGGGCAACGGTTTGTGACCAAAACCACAACCTGATTGTTGACCTTGGATTTATGAAGGGCATCATCAAGAGAGAGGACGGCGCTATTGGCATAAGAGAGGGCAAGGTGCGTGACATTGCAGTAATTTCCAGAGTTAACAGACCTGTCTGCTTTGTGGTAAAAGGCTTTACAAGGGACAAAGAGGGCAACAATGTTGCACTTCTTTCAAGAGAAGAAGCACAGCTAAGGTGTCAAAGGGAATACATCAGCAAGCTGAACACCGGTGACATCATTGACGCAAAGGTCACTCACCTTGAAAACTTTGGAGCATTTGTGGACATTGGCTGTGGTACTCCTGCACTTATCCCAATTGATGCAATTTCCGTTTCCCGAATTGAGCATCCACGGGAAAGGTTTACCGTTGGTATGGACATAAAAGCGGTTGTTAAATCAATTATTGACGGAAGAATCAGCCTTTCCCACAAGGAACTACTGGGCACCTGGGAAGAAAATGCCAGAAAATTCACCCCGGGAGAAACTGTTGCGGGAATTATCAGAAGTGTGGAAAGCTACGGTGCTTTTGTGGAGCTTGCCCCAAACCTTGCAGGGTTAGCCGAAAGCAAAGAGGGCATAAAGGTGGGCGAACAGGCATCTGTTTTCATCAAAAACATTATTCCCGAAAGAATGAAAATCAAGCTGATTATTATAGATACCTTTAAATACAACTACAACCCAAAGCCACCTGAATATTACTACAAGGGAAAACATATGGATACATTTTTGTACAGTCCCGAGATTTCCGACAAAAAGGTGATAAGCACCTTTATTTAGTCGTTAGACCGCTGAATAAATGCCACTAAAAATTGTTTGCACTTTCCCTGTACATATGCTAAAATTATGTCATATTAATTTTACATTTACAGGAGGAATATATGGATAATCTGTGGTTGGTATTAGCGTTGTCGGCAATAGTGATAATTCAAATTATCATCTGCATTATTGTAGTAAAAAACAGCAAAAAAGATGACTCCAATGACTATGAAAAAGAATTTTTGCTTTTAAGGCAGGAGCTTAACGAAAGCACATCCAAAAACATAAAAATGATGGCTGATATGATTAATCAAAATCAGCAGAATATGTCAGTAGGTCAAAAGGAAAAGCTGGAACAGATGGAGCAACGGCTAAAGACATTTTCCCTTGAAAATGAGCAAAAGCTGGAGAATATCCGTTCTGTTGTGGAAAAGCGCCTCACCTATCTTCAGTAGGACAACAACGCCCGACTTGAAAAAATGAGGGAAACCGTTGATGAAAAACTGCAAAAGACCCTTGATGACAAGCTGAACAAATCCTTTAACCTTGTTAACCAAAGGCTTGAACAGGTATATAAGGGATTGGGTGAAATGCAAAACCTGGCTGTTGGTGTGGGCGACCTTAAAAAAGTTCTCACCAATGTTAAGACAAGGGGTATTCTTGGGGAAATTCAGCTCTCTGCAATTCTAAAGGAAATCCTTGCACCGGAACAGTATGAAGAAAATGTTGCCACCAAAAAGGGCAGTAAAAATGTTGTGGAATTTGCAATTAAACTGCCGGCAGACGATGACAGCTTTGTGTATCTGCCCATAGACAGCAAGTTCCCGGGGGATACATACCAAGCCCTTGTAAATGCAATGGAGGAGGGTGACAAGGAGCAGATTGACAGGTGTGCAAAGGCTCTTGTTACCAGAATAAAGAGCGAGGCTAAGGATATTCGTGACAAATACATCTCCCCTCCAGAAACCACAGAATTTGCAATTATGTTTTTGCCATTTGAGGGGCTTTACAGCGAGGTTGTAAACCGAGGACTAGTGGAGATACTCCAAAGGGACTACAGGGTGAATGTTGCCGGTCCATCTACAATGGCGGCTCTGCTGAACTCATTGCAAATGGGCTTTAAGACCCTGGCTGTTCAAAAGCGAAGTGCAGAGGTTTGGAAAATTCTCGGCGAAGTCAAGGGTGAATTTGACACCTTTGGCGCAGTACTTGACAAAACCCAGCAGAGAATCAATCAGGCAAATGCCGAGCTTGACAAGCTGGTGGGAGTACGCACAAGGCAAATCCAGAGAAAGCTCTCCGCTGTGCAAAAGATTGAAAGCACATCGGAAAGCAGTACAGAAATTTCCATTTTACCTGATGAAATTTAATTTTCATATCATTTATAATCACACAAAGTTTGGGCTGTGCAAACGCACAGCCCATTTTGCATAGAATAGTAAAATTTATCTTTTCTATTTTAATAACACAACTAAGTAAACCATATTAAATCGCAACAAACTTAAAACCGTTTTTCTTTGCGTACTTGTAAGCTACTGAGCCTTTTTTGCCTTTGATTGTAAAGCCCTTTATTTTTTTAAATTGGAAATCCCTACCGGCAAATACATATCCAAATGCCTGTTTACCTATCTTTTTGACGGTAGAAGGGATTGTTACGCTTTTGAGCTTTGGACAATCCATAAATGTCCTTTCGGGGATTTCTTTTACATATGACGGAATTTTAACAGTCTTTAGTGACGTACAACCACGAAAATTACTTCCGCCTTCTTCATCTTCCATTGGATAAAAGTTAGGCATTGTTACACTTTTAAGATTTTGGCAATCATCAAATGTTGAAAATGCAACGCCAATTCCACGGTCTGACTCACATTTGATTTTGCTTAACTTTTTGCAATTTGAGAAAGCACACCAATCTATGGTTTGAACTTTTTTAGGTATTGTAATTTCTCTTAGATTTTTGCAATAAGAAAATGCATTATCTTCTATTTTTGTCAGAGCCTTTGGCAATATGATTTTCTTCAATGTTTTGTTACCTCTAAAAGCAGATTTGTTGATT
>JBJEPA010000299.1:0-3246 GCA_051880995.1 Ruminococcus sp. | reverse complement strand
GATATGGAGTTTTATTCTGCGTAGATGCAGCACAGTCAGCCGGTATCTTTAATATTGATGTAATAAATGATGATTATGATTTTGTTTGTATGTCTGGCCATAAAGGACTGTACGGACCTATGGGAACAGGTGTCCTTCTCATAAACAATCACAAACTAAAGCCTTTGCTGTTTGGCGGTACAGGCACAGAATCTATCAGAAAAAGTCAGCCGGAGGCCCTCCCGGAAAAATTTGAAAGCGGAACTCAGAATCTGAACGGCATAGCAGGGCTTCTTGCAGGAGTTAACTTTGTAAAACAGCAGGGGATAGATAACCTCTATCGAAAGGAATATGAGCTTGCAAACTATCTGTTTATGAATCTTAGGAAAATGAAAAATGTCAGCCTTTATAACGATAAATTCCTTTTGGGCAAGGTTGCACCTGTTGTTTCCTTTAATATAGACAATATGTATTCTGAGGATGTTGTTGGAATACTGGACAAATGGGGAATATGTACAAGGGGAGGACTTCATTGTTCGCCTCTTGCACACGAGAGTGTGGGAACATTGGATACAGGAACAGTAAGGGTAGTTCCCGGTGCTTTCAATAACAGAAATGATATAACAAAATTAATTTCAATTGTTAAACGCTTATCCCTAAAAACGACTTGAAGAAAGCTTGGAATTGTGTTAAAATAAGGTGAAGTATAAAAACAAGGAGGAATAACAGTGAACTTTAGTGCTTGGCTTGACAGTGTTCTTACTGTGCTTAAAACCTTTAGATTCGTTGATATTATTGACATTGTTGTAATTGCATTTATTGTTTATAGCCTTTTTAAGCTTGTTAGGGACACAAGAGCTGAACAGCTTGTAAAAGGTATTGTTATCCTTCTGGTAGCATATCTAGTTGCAAATGTGCTTAATATGCTGATGATGGAAATTCTTCTTAGGACTCTGTTTGAATTTGGAGTTGTGCTTATCGTAATTATTTTCCAACCTGAAATACGAAATGCCTTGGAGCAACTGGGCAGGAAAAATATTAAAAGATTCAGCTTTTTCAACAGGGTTAAACGTTCAGAAGAATGGATTATGGCTGAAAAAAAAGCAATTATTGATGTTGCAGAAACTGCAGAGATTTTCAGTATGCAAAAGACAGGTGCTCTCATTGTTTTTGAAAACGAAACAAAGCTCTCGGATATTGCTTCAACCGGTGTTGAGATTAACGCAGATACTTCAATAGCACTTTTGGGTAATATATTCTTTAACAAAGCCCCGCTTCACGACGGAGCAGTTATTATCAGCTCAGGTAAGGTGAAGTCTGCCGGTTGTATTCTCCCTCTTACTTCAAGAAATGAAGATGTTGATATGAACCTTGGAACAAGGCACAGAGCGTCCCTTGGAATAACGGAAGTTTCTGATGCAATAGTGGTTGTTGTATCCGAAGAAACAGGCACAATATCTGTTTCGGAAAACGGACAACTGACATCCAATTATTCCAGAGATTCACTTATAGAGAAATTGGAATTTTCTTTGATTCCGGTTGAAGAAAAGAAGAATTTCTTTAGCAAATTCTCCTCAAGAAAGGAGAATAAAGACGATGAATAAGGGATTTTTCTCAAGAATTTTTAGAAACAAAATCTTTTTAATAATACTCTCCTTTGTTATATCCCTTACTGTGTGGGTAAGTATAAACATGGGGGATTATGGCGAAACAAGCTATGTTGTAAGCAATATACCCATCACCATTAATCTTCCTGAAAATGCTGTAAATCAAGGATTGAAGGTATTTAACAACGAAGAATTAAAGGGAAGTGTTACCGTCACAGGTAATCGTTCTGTTATTGGTTCTCTTACATCTGACGACATACAGATTGTTCCGGAGCAGACCGATTTGCTTACATCAGCCGGTTCTTATTCTCTCTCTCTTGTTGCGAAAAAGACAGGAGCTTCTCTAAACTATACCATAGATTCTGTAAGTCCAAGCACTGTGTATATCAAGCTTGACAGAAATCGTAAAATAACGCAGAAGATTGAGCAAAATATCAGCTATACCATTCCAAAGGGTTACTATGGTACTGTTCTTTTAAGTGAGGATGAAGTTTCTATTTCCGGTCCTGAAACTGAAATTAAAAAAATTGACAAGGTTGTAATTAAGGGAAAAATTAAGAAAGAACTTTCTACTTCATATAAAAGTGAATATCAAGTTAAACTACTGGATTCCTTTGGTGAAGTTCTTACCAATACTGATACATTGTCAATTTCACCATCTACTGTTACAGCAACAGTAAGTGTTCTGCAAATGAAGAAAGTTGGTGTGGATTTAAGCAGTAAAAATGCTCCAACAGGAATAGACCTGACGGATTACTACACCATCGAGCCTGGGGAAATATCCCTTGCAGGCGAATCGGATAACATTAAGAATATATCAAGAATTACAACTGATACTATAGATTTTTCAACCTTAAAGAACAACGACTATAACATCAGTAAAGGTCTTGATATTCCTAATAAATGTATTGATATTAATTCCGTAAACTCTGTAAATGTTAAGTTGAATCTTTCTTCTATGAGTAAGAAAAAATTGACTATTGATAACTTCCAAATCAGAGGATTGGATGATAAATATAGCGGTGAGGTTACAACAGCATCAATAGAAATCACGGTTTACGGAACCAAGGAAAATATTAATAAGATTGACAAGGATAACATTGTTTCTTATGTTGATTTGTCGGATACCGATGTTTCTGTGGGTTCAAAGACAATGCCTATACAGCTTTCTCTGCAAAATATAGATGGTTGTTGGATTTATGGTTCTTATAGTGTTGTTGTTAATATAACAGAATAGTTTTTGCCCTTGCGTAAGCAAGGGCATTTTTTTACATTAGAATTTTTTATTATATAAGGAATAAATTGTAATCTAATTGCAATATTTATAATTATCTCTTCCATAAAATTATGATATTTTCAAAAATAACAATCAAATATGCATAAATTTGCAATTTGCGTTTAAATAATTGCAACATACTATTGACAAAACTCATATAATATGATAGAGTAAATATTGCATCAGTGTGATGCACAATATTGTGAACAATGGTGTTCACCAATTCAAGGTGTTTCCTGTGGGAATGCTTGTTTTGGTGAATATATTTTTGCAATAAAACTAAAAGGGAGTAGGTGCTTCTGATGGACAATTTCAGAAATCAGGAACCATTTGAAAAGCAAGGACTTTATGATCCAAGCTTTGAGCATGATAACTGCGGTATTG
>JBJEPA010000298.1:0-14119 GCA_051880995.1 Ruminococcus sp. | reverse complement strand
TAACTTCCAAGGTCACCGAAACGAAGCATAACTCTTTTCTCGTTTGTAGGCACATCTCTGGTATAAACCACACCTTTGTCAGAAACAAGCTTTGTGTTGGAATATACGCTCAGACCCCTCGAGATGTTCATACTCTTGGTTACATGAATTACATATGGGTCATCAGCACTTCCCACATCCCTTGCCCGATAAAGGGCAGTCTGCAAGGTTTCCTCCTGTCCGTCAGAAACGGTTGTATCGTACACTTCATCCCCGGCAACATACTGAACGGGTAAAACACTTGACACAACTGCAAGCATTAAAAATATAGATAATAATTTCTTCACAATAATGCCTCCCAAAAAAATATAAAAAGCTAAAGCCTCAGCCTAAAAGCTGAGGCAATTTTTTCATCCAACTGCTGATTTCTATGTGCTTAGGGCAAACCGACTCGCACCATTTGCAGTCTATGCAAGCTGTTGCTTCACCGCCGATTAGTGCTACACTTCCACGGTAGTAATCCCTTGCAACCTCGGGGTCGCTATGGATAAACAGCTTGTTAATAGCGTCAAAGTTCCTGGGAATTGCAACATGCTGAGGGCATCTGTTGCACTTGTAACAGCTATTGCAGTCAATTTTCCTAAGTGCCAGAAATGTTTGCTGAGCCTTTTTGATAGCCACAACACGCTTACCGCTAAGCATTCCGATTGAGGAAACCTTTGCATATCCCAGGTTCTGATTGATATGGTCATAGCTACCCATATCAGAGAGGACACAACTTACCCCCTCTTTATCCCAAAGGTACTGCATTGCAATTTCAACAGGCTCTGCACATATTTCGTCAAACACAACCCTTGTTTTTGCAGGAACATTTGCAAGATAACCGTTTCTAAGTGGCTCCATTATGTTGACACCCATACCCTTTTCCTTGGCATAGGCAAGTCCCTTTAGTCCGGCTTGATATTCCTCGTCTATGTAGTTAAGATGAATCTGACAAAAATCCCATTCGTTCCAATAGTCACAAATCCACTTGAACATATCAAAGTCGTCGTTAAAAGAAAATCCAATGTACCTAACCTTGCCCTGCTGTTTAGCTCTTAAAAGGCTGTTTAGAACATTGTACCTAATAACCTTATTGTCCCAATGGTTAGAGTCCAGAGAATGGAGAAGATAAAAGTCAATGTGGTCAGTATGGAGCCTATCAAGCTGAATATTAAGATACCTATCGAAATCTTCTTCGTTTTCGTAAAGCCATACGGGAGCTTTTGTTGCAAGATAAACTCTGTCACGATAACCGTCAAGCAAAGCATCTCCTGTTACTCTCTCGGCAACTCCATCGTAATAGGAATAGGCGGTGTCGATATAGTTAACACCATTATCAATTGCATACCTAATTAGCTGTTTTGAATAGTCTTCATCAATAGTATTGGAATTGGGATACACCGGAAGACGCATTGTTCCGAAGCCAAGGGCAGAAACCTTCTCCCCTGTGTTTCCGAAGTTTCTATACTGCATAAGCACCTCATAAAATTAAGGTGTATCAACAAATGCACAAACCCGCTGTCAATGGGTTTTGCGGTGTGCATTGGCATTTTTTTAATAAAAATCCAAAATACCCATTATACTGCAAATTCATCCACAGTATTTGGTACACCTTACTTTCGATTATATCATAACACATAATTAAAATGTTTACAAGGGTATATTTTACCTTTCCTTTACCATATGGACATCAATCTGCTTGTAGGGTATGGTTATTTTGCTTTTGTCAAGTGCCTCTTTAATCTCCTCGTACATATCGTGATAAACATCCCAGTAATCATCAGTTTTTGTCCATACCTTAACGAGAAAATTCATTGAACTTTCCCCAAAGCTATCAACCCTTACGAATGGTGGGTCAGGAGTGTTAAGCACCTTTTCATTCCTACTTACTGCCCTCAAAATAACCTGCTTTACCTTTTCAATATCCTCATCATAAGAAACAGGAATGGTTATATCAACCCTCCTGTAGGGCTCGGCTGTAAAGTTGACAACCTCTTTTGAGGAAATAACGCTGTTGGGTATCATAATGCACCTGTGGTCGTATGTGAGAACCTTGGTGTGCATAAGGTCAATTTGCAAAACGGTGCATCTGTCGTTGCCCATCTCTATTACATCTCCTGTAACAAATGGACGGGAGAACAGCAAGATTATTCCGCAAGCAATATTTGAAAGGCTGTCCTTTAAAGCCAATACTATTGCTGCGGCAGAGGCTGAGAAAAATGCAACTAAACCTGTTGTGGATATACCAAGCTGGGAAAGTGCTGTTAAAACCAGAAGTATGTAACAAGCAACCTTTACTGTATTAAGAATAAATTTTTCAAGAGAAAAGTCCATCTTGGATTTATCAAGTATATTTTTGATAATCCTTACAAGTAATTTTGTAAGGAAATACCCTACCACAAGGATAACTAAGGCTACAATCAAATCCGGTAGTATTCCTCTTAAAAAACTAAAAAACTTATCCAATATTTTTTCCATAGCTTACCTCTACTTTATCATACCGCTGTGAAATTCCATATTAATCTGTGCAATTTCCTTTTCGCCGTCAATATAGGGCTGATACATAGACATAATATCAAAACCAAGTCCACCCTCACAGCTGTCCTCTCCATAGGAAAGGGAGTTCTTCACTATTTCAATTCTCTCTTCCCTTGTGGTATCGGCAATTTTTATTGATTTATACATACTTTGAGCCTCATAGTTAAACAACAAGAGTTGACAAACCGTCAACATCTACATCATACTGCTTACCCTTGTAGTTTACAGAGAAATGATATGGAGCATCGTCCGTATTTACAAAAACCAATGCGGTGTCATCCTCACAATTTCTCGCAAACGCCCAATGCAGACATTCAATCATAACCTGCTCATAGTCACCGTATTTCAGTGCTTTGCTGTTACTGCGGATTTTTGCAAGCTCACCGATATGGTCAACAAGCTCATCGTTTTCAATAGGAATATTATCAACATCTATTTCGGGACGAAGGGCAATATCGCCACCGTCTTTTTTGTCACCCTTAATTCCCCATTCACTTCCGTAGTATATTGAGGGAACACCGGGAAGTGTGTAGAGAATTGAATATACATTAAACAAATCTTTTTCATCTTTTATGAGAGAACCCACTCTGTTGACATCGTGGTTATCAACAAAATTATACAGTAGTTTTCCCTTGTAAAGGCCCCACTCGTTGTTAAATTCTCTGTTTACATTAAAACCTATGTCACATAGATTTTTGTTGTTTAGACTGTTGTAGATTCCGTTAAAAAGGGCATAGTTTGTAACAGAATCAAGCAAATCAGGCTGAAGCCATCTGGTATATTCACCGTTGATGATTTCGCCCATAAGCCAAAAATCGGGTTTCTTCTTGGTTGTAGTTTCCTTAAGCTCACGGAAAAACTGTAAATCTATACAATCTGCGGCATCGAGTCTGATACCGTCAATATCCCACACATCAATCCACTCTTCAACAGCTTTTAAGAGGTGATTCCTTACATCAGAGTTTTGCATATTAAGCTTAACAAGTAGTTCGTGTCCCTCCCAGCTGTCGTAATGGAATCCGTCATTATAGCTGTTGTCCATATCAAATCTAAGTCCGCTAAACCAAGAACAGTAAGGAGAGCCCTCACGGTGCTTGCGCACCTCTTCAAAAGCCCAGAATTTTCTGCCTACATGATTAAACACACCGTCAAGAACAATCTTGATTCCTGCTTCGTGAAGGCTGTTTGCAACAACAGTAAAGTCCTCATTTGTGCCAAGTCGGGTATCAACTAATGTGTAGTCGGTTGTGTCGTAACCATGGGTTGCACTTTGGAAGATAGGTCCTATATACATAGCAGTTATGCCCAGTCTTTTAAGATGAGGAATGTAATCTATAATTTTCAGTATTTTATGGGAGGAGTTATCTCCACCCTTATTTTCCATATCACATCCAAAAAATCCTAAAGGATAGATATGATAGAACATAGCCTCGTTAATCCAATTTGTTTTCATTTTGGTACCTCCAATAAATATTCTACTTTATTTTAAACGATTATGGCATATAAATGCAACAGTATATTGTAATTTTATTTTAGTTTTTAGATATATAAATATAATTACAGTCGTATATTTTATGTTGCAATAAAGGTGTTTGATGTGCTATTATCTATTTGGTATAGAAAAAATTTGTGACTATTATAGATTTTAAAACTATATAATACAGTTTTGTACATTTAACTTCGGAGGGAAAAATATGTATATTAAAAAGATAATTGCATCACTTCTTGTTCTTGCAACTCCTTTGGCAGTTATGGCAGGATGTTCTGACGACAGCGAGCCTGAACAGATTATCAAAGGATACAAGGACAGTAAAGTCTTTAGCGATAACAACGAAAACGACAAAGAGAATTTCAGCAAATATATTTACGATGAAGGTGCAGACGAAAAGTTTGCTAAGTCAGAAGATTACGAGAAAATTACTGCTGATAACAAGGAAGATGTTACAGCTTTTTTTGAGGACTTTCAGGAATGGGCAGGCATCAGCACATTTAAGGATGAATATGATATTAAGTCAGATATTGTAACAGAGGGGGACTACTTCTGTATTGCAGACAGCGACCTTAACAACGACAATTTAGGTCAGCGAAAGTCCCGCACAATTTTCCGTCAATACTCAATATATCTTTACGACACAGAAAGTCACACGCTATACTACATTAACCACGACATAACCTAAAAGAACAAAAACAGGAGCAAAACGCTCCTGTTTTTCTTTTATTATTTATCACTTTCTGCTAATTTTTTAGCCCTTTTTGCTTTGATTAATCTGGACAAATAGATTGCCGGAGTATCGCACAGGCTGGTAACTACGAAAATCACATAACTTGACAGCATAATGCTTAAAAGTGTAGGCACATCATATGTTCCAAAGAATGCAAATAGTGTAAAAAGGGATGTGTTCAATACTTGAGAAATCAGGGTTGAACCGTTATTCCTCAACCACAAAAACCTCTTTTTATCTCCAAAATGCTTTTGGGTAAACTTCCACCATGCGTGGTAAAGCTGTACATCAACTATTTGGGATATTGCATACACCACAAGGGATGAAATCATCATTCTTGGGGTATTTGAGAAAACTCCCTCAATTGACGGCATAACCCAGTCGGACTCTGATGGTGTGTAAAGCATCCAGCTTTGGGAAATAAGAATAAAGAATACTGAGGTAAAAATCCCTATACCCACTGCTTTGTTTGCCTCTTTTTTGCCCTCGTTCTCGCTTAGAATATCTGTCACAAGGAATGTTACTGCAAAGAAAACATTGCCTAAGGTCTGCTCCATTCCAAAGGCATTTACAAGTATTAAGCACTCTATGTTTGCTGTTACGGTAGCTATTGCAGTTACGGCATAAAGTCCTGCCTTGCCGAAAATGTAGTAGGCAACGAGAGCAGATGAAAAAATAACGACAAGAGAACCTATGAGTAAAAGCTCGTTAATCACAGTACTCCCCCTCTTCCTCATTTTTTCTGCCAACTCCAAAGTCGGTATTTTCCATTAAAATATCAACTCTGTTATTGTCAATATACTTTGGAGCAATATTTTTTGCGAAAATTTTGATAACCTCATTGTCGGGTTTAACAGGGGTTGTATTTTCGTTCATTATATTTACGCAGACTCTTTCAAAATACTTTAAGCCTGTTTCTATGTCGCTTGTCATACTCTGTTCTGTCTGACCTTTTAAGCCGAAAAGCAGACACACTTCATCCGCATACTTTGCAATATCAGTGGGTGATGCACTTTCAAACCCTTTTTTCATCACCTCTTCACGGAAAGGAATGTCAAAGGTTTCAACTCCACTCTTGATTTTAACCGCAATATTTTCCTTGCTGAACATTTCTTTTATTGCAGGCACTTCATCCCTATGGAGATAGTGACATTCAAAGTGTAGGTTGGTAATGCCATTACATTTACACACTTCAAGAATTTTGTCCATTGTTTTGTTGTCAAGGTCGCAAAAACTTCCGGAATTTATCACTTCAAGCCTTTTGTAAATCCCTTTGACTTTGGAAAGGACATCGCAGTTTAGTTTGTAGTTTTCCTCATCATTGAGGGAAAAGTCAAGGTGATAGTCGCAAAAGGTACATCTTCTCCATTTGCAACCGCTACCCCTAAGGAGAACAATCTCCCGAGGATTTTTGTTTTTGATAACACTGTATCTTTCCATATATACTCCTTTACATTGACGGAAACAGCAAAAATAAAAAATGGGCGCACTACGGCACCCAACACAATACAATGCTATAATCCGTAGTTTTGTTTATCGTCAGGATGGTTCCGAACTGACGGGTAAATTCATTACCATAGCAGATTATACAACTTAATATGAATAAAATCAACTATTTTCTTGCTATTGCAAAAAGTATTTGTTACAATAAAAAAAGAAAGTAGGAGGTCGTATTATGAAAAAAATATTAGCCGGCATTTTGCTTTTATCGGTTATTACTTTATTGTTTGGATGCACAAGTCAGAACAAGAATGGAGATGAAGAAACGGTGAAAGCTAATTACGGAACGGGACATAAAATTTACATTCGAGAGGGTTATTCAGACAAGCTGACAGCAACATTCTTTAGCACAGAAAGCGACAAGAAAGAAACTGTTGACCTTGAACTATTAAAAAAAGGTGAGGACTACAACACATACAGTTGTAGTGGCGACACAGAAAAATACGACAGGGTTATATTCACCGGTGACGATACCGACAAATCTATGGAGCTTGCCTTTAATGACTATGTAAACGGTTATCACTTAACAGCCGGAAGTTCACAGGGTAACATAGGTATTCCTTTTGTATATGATGAGGAAGAAAAGACTATTGATTACACAACTGTATCCCTGAAATACAATAAAAACACCGACAAAAAAATCTTTATCTGGGTGCCTGACAGCTATGATAAAAATGACAAAAGCACAAAATATTCCGTAATGTATATGTGTGACGGACAGAATCTTTTTGACAAGCATTCCACAACCTACGGATGCTGGAATGTGGCTGAAAGTGCTATGTCTATGATGGCAAACAGCCACAACAAGTGTATTATTGTGGGAATTGACGACGGTGACGGAAACCGTGACAGCGAGCTTACACCTAATCTTGGAAAAATTCAAGAAAGTGATGAAGTCAGTCGAGATGATTTTGAAAACGGAACAGGCAAGGAATACTCTGACTTTGTTATTAACACAGTTATGCCTTATATAAACAAAAACTACAATGTTTACACCGACAGAGAGCACACCAGCGTTTGCGGTAGTTCCTCCGGCGGAATTGAGGCTTTTTACATTGGTATGGAGCATCCCGACAAAATTTCTTCCATAGGAGCTTTGTCACCTGCATTCTTGCTTTACGGTGATGATGTTTGGAACAGTTATCTTAAGGGTTTAAAATTTGGTGGTAACGAGCCACTTGTGTACATCTACAACGGTGAGGGTGACAGCTTGGAAACAAGCCTTATGGAATACGCAAAGAGGATGCCCACCTACCTTGAAAATATCAACTATCCACAGGACAAGGTTATCTTTAAGGAATACAAAGAGGCTTGCCACAACGAGCATTTTTGGAGGGCTATCTTCCCCGACTTCTTAAAATATGCTTTTGGAGATGACTAAGAATGATGCACACAAAGGCTCCCCTCCCCTTGTCATTCCGAGGGAGCAAAGCGACTGAGGAATCTGAAAGGAAAGCAGTAGTGCATAAACCGATACTATCAGGTTATGTTAAAGTATGATTTTCCTAACAAAGCAAGTGGCAGAGGAAGGGGATTCCTCGGCAAGCTCGGAATGACAGACTGTTGGATTGGAATGACAGGAAATGTTAGGAAAATATTTTCTGCAAAGTGTTGACAAAAGGAACATTTGGGAATAAAATAAATAATTAAGAGCGATGACAGGGACAGTCTGTATCATCACCTTTTAAGAGAGTTGCCGTTTGGTGCGAGGCAATAAAGGTAAATGCAGAATATCACCCTTGAGCTGACATCTGAAATAAGTAAGAGAGTCCGTATGTTCTGCGTTAAGGGACAGCATATGTTAGTGTGCGTACAAGTGATTGTCTTTGACAATAAGAAGAGTGGTACCACGGAGATTTTGGTCTTCGTCTCTTTGTGAGGCGAAGGCTTTTTATATTATTGAGAATAGAGGTAAACATTATGTTAACACTTGATAAAATCTATCACGCTTCCCATGTTCTTAGGGATGTTGTAAGAGAAACCAAGCTGGTTGAGGCTCCAAAAATCAACAAGGATTGTAATGTGTATCTTAAGCCTGAGTGCTTACAGCTTACAGGTTCTTTTAAGCTGAGAGGTTCGGGATATATGATTTCACAGTTAAGTGATGAAGAAAAGTCCCACGGTGTTATTGCCTGTTCTGCCGGCAACCATGCACAGGGTGTGGCACTTGCCGCCACAAAGTACGGAATCAAGTCCCTAATCTGTCTTCCTGACGGTGCACCGATTTCCAAGGTTGAGGCAACCAAGAATTACGGTGCTGAGGTTTGTATGGTACCTGGTGTTTATGACGACGCTTACAACAAGGCTATTGAACTTCGTGACAAGTGCAACTACACATTTGTTCACCCATTTGACGATATTAATGTTATTGCAGGTCAGGGTACAATCGGTCTTGAAATTATGGAGGAAATGTCCAATGTTGACGCTGTTGTTGTTCCAATCGGCGGTGGCGGACTAATCAGCGGTGTTGCATTTGCCTGTAAAAAATTGAATCCAAAGGTCAAGGTTTACGGTGTTCAGGCAGAGGGTGCGCCAAGTATGTACGAATCTATAAAGCAGGACAAGATTATCTCTCTTGACAAGGTTAACACCATTGCTGACGGTATCAAGGTTAAGGAGCCGGGCGAAAACACATTCCAGCTTGTAAAGGACTATGTTGACGAAATCGTAACTGTAAGCGAGGACGAAATTTCCTCTGCAATTTTGGCACTTATTGAACAGCAGAAGATGATTGCCGAGGGTGCAGGTGCTGTTTCTGTAGCGGCGGTAATGTTTGACAAACTTCCTGTTAAGGGCAAAAAGGTTGTCTGCGTTGTTTCAGGCGGTAATATTGATGTTACAATCCTATCAAGGGTGATTAAGAGAGGTCTTATGAACACAGGCAGAAGTGCCAGTCTTTGCATTGAGCTTATGGACAAGCCGGGACAGCTTGAACAGGTTTCTAAAATCATTGCAAAGTGTGGCGGTAATGTTACATCTGTTCACCACGAAAGAGCAAGTGAAATTGCAGACATAAACGGCTGTTACCTAAGACTTGTACTTGAAACAAGGAATTTTGAACATATTAAATTAATTGAAGATTCACTTAAGGAACAGGGCTTTAAGCTGGTATAAAATATAAATTGAACAATACTATAAAGGAGTTTTTAAAATGAGCAAAACAGTTTACACAAAATCTGCACCGGACGCTATCGGACCATATTCACAGGCTGTTGTAACAGGCAACCTTGTATTTACATCAGGTCAGATTGCCATTAACCCCGAAACAGGTAATGTTGAGGCTACAACAATCGAAGAGCAGACACATCAGGTTTGCAAAAACCTTACAGAGGTACTAAACGCCGCAGGAACTTCCATTGACAAAGCAGTAAAGACAGTTTGTTTCCTTAAGAATATGGAGGATTTTGGTGCATTTAACGCAGTTTACGGAGAATACTTTAAGTCAAAGCCTGCTCGTTCTTGTGTAGCCGCAAAACAGTTACCAAAGGATGTACTTGTTGAGGTTGAGGTTATTGCAGAGGTTTAAATTGATATTTTAAAAAGTATTACTTCTGTCATAAACATACACATAAAAAGATTGTTGCATTTACTTTTGCAACAGTCTTTTTTTGTAATCAAAAAATTTACTGTTAATTTCAAAAAACTTCCACTTAATTTTCACTTTTAAAGGCAATATACACAAAATATTTAACCATAATTTTACCCTTTCACCCCTTTACATTTTATATAAATCGGTTTATAATATACATTGATAATTGTGAATTTTTACAATTATTAAAATTGTGTTTGTACATAATGAAGAAATTTATGTCATTATATTTTAAATTATTTGGAGGTAATTACAATGGCAAGATTTACACTCCCAAGAGATCTGTACCATGGCAAGGGTTCTCTTGAGGCACTAAAGGATTTTGAAGGTAAAAAGGCTATCATCTGCGTTGGCGGTGGTAGTATGAAGAGATTCGGCTTTTTGGACAAAGCTGTTTCTTACCTTGAAGAAGCAGGTATGGAGGTTAAGCTGTTTGAAGGCATTGAGCCGGACCCATCTGTTGAAACAGTTATGAAGGGCGCTCAGGCTATGCTTGACTTTGAACCTGACTGGATTATTGCTATGGGCGGTGGCTCACCTATTGACGCTGCAAAGGCTATGTGGATTAAGTATGAATATCCTGACATCACATTTGAAGAAATGTGCAAGGTATTCGGTATTCCTCACCTAAGACAAAAGGCAAAGTTCTGTGCTATTTCTTCAACATCAGGTACAGCTACCGAGGTTACTGCTTTCTCTATCATCACAGACTATTCAAAGGGTATCAAGTACCCAATCGCTGACTTTGAAATCACTCCTGATGTAGCTATCGTTGACCCTGATTTAGCAGAAACAATGCCTAAAAAGCTTGTTGCTCACACAGGTATGGACGCTATGACACACGCAGTTGAGGCTTATGTTTCAACAGCTAACTGTGACTACACAGACCCACTTGCACTACACGCAATTAAGATGATTCAGAGTGACCTTGTTAAGTCATACAACGGCGATATGGAAAAGAGAGCAAGTATGCACAACGCACAGTGCCTTGCAGGTATGGCATTCTCCAATGCTTTGCTTGGTATTGTTCACTCAATGGCTCACAAGACAGGCGCTGCTTTTGCTGACTTTGGCGCACACATCATTCACGGTGCTGCAAACGCAATGTACCTGCCAAAAGTTATTGCATTTAACGCAAAGAATGAAACTGCTGCAAAGAGATATGGTGACATTGCTGACTTTATGAACTTAGGTGGAGATTCTGTTGAGGAGAAGGTTCAGCTTCTCATTGATTACCTAAGAGGTATGAATGACGACCTGAATATTCCTCACTGTATCAAGAACTACGGTGCTGACTCCTACCCAACAGAGCAGGGCTTTGTTCCTGAGGATGTATTCCTTGAAAGACTACCTGAAATTGCAAAGAATGCTATCGGTGACGCTTGCACAGGTTCTAACCCACGCCAGCCAAGCCAGGAGGAAATGGAAAAACTTCTCAAGTGCTGTTACTATGACACAGAGGTTGATTTCTAATTTCTTACATATACTAAAGAAAAAAGAGGCTGTTACTTATGTAACAGCCTTTTGATTATGGAGGAGTACTATGAGAAGAACAATAGATGACAAGGGCAGAACCCTTGAGGAATTTTTAAATTCCTATTCCCCAAAGAATTATCCAAGGCCATCTGTTACAGTTGATATAGCTTTATTTTCCATTAAAGAAAATAACATCAGTGTACTTCTTATAAAAAGAGGTGGTCACCCCTACCTTGACTACTGGGCTTTGCCCGGTGGATTTACTGAAAGCAAAGAAACTGTGTATAAAAGTGCCGAGAGAGAACTTTTTGAGGAAACAAACCTAAGTGACATTCCCCTTGAAGAGCTGGGAGTTTTTTCAGAACCAAGTCGTGACCCAAGGAGCTGGACAATGACTGACGCATTCTTTTCTGTTGTTGATAAGGACAAAATCTCCCCAAAGGCAGGAGATGACGCAAAAGATGCACTTTGGTTTGATATTGATATTAAATGTGACAATAACCTTGTGGAGTTAACCCTTAAGGGTGATGAAGAAATCAGCATTATTCTTGAAAGGAATATTAAAAAAGGTGTAACAGGTAACTATTCCCTATTCAAAACAATGGAAAATAATGGAATTGCCTTTGACCACGGTGAAATTATTGCCAAAGCACTTGACAAAATGAATTTTATAAAATAATCTGTTCCTATAATCAATTAAGGAGGAATAATTATGAGCATAAAGAGATTTAAAATAGGCACACCTTTCTTAACAGATGCTACTGTTATAGATGTTAAGCCGGAAAATTCTATTGAAAAATATATTTCTGTAAAAGAAAATACAATTGAATTAACCTTTCCACTTTGCCCTGACGACATAGTTTACGGACTGGGTGAGCAGATGGGTGGAATCAACAAGCGTGGCAGAAAATACCGCAGTTTTTGTTCCGACGACCCATGGCATACAGAGGATAAGGAGGCGCTGTACGGTGCGCACAACTTCTTTGTACTTAGTGGCAAGGAAACTATGGGAATTTTCATTGACTTTCCGGGAGAGATTCACTGGGATATGGGATTTTCCAAGGAAGATGAAATTTCTATTGTAATTACAGGTACTAATGCTGACATTTACGAAATTTCCGGACAAGGCGAGATTAAAATCATCAAGGAATTTAGAGAGCTGATTGGCAAAAGCTACCTCCCTCCTATGTGGGCTTTTGGTTACCAGCAAAGCAGATGGAGTTACCCTAACAAAGAGCAGATTGACCGAATTGTTAAGGGTTATGATGACTCTAATATTCCACTTGACACCGTTTACCTTGACATTGACTATATGGACAATTTCAAGGATTTTACAGTTAACGAGGAAGCATTCCCCGACTTTGCAGAGTATATTTCTGAACTTAAGGAAAAGGGTATCAGACTTATCCCTATTATTGACGCAGGTGTAAAGTGCGAAAAAGGATATGATGTTTATGATGAGGGTGTAAAAAACAACTACTTCTGCAAGGACAGAAACGGCGACGACTTTAAGGCTGCTGTATGGCCGGGAATTTGCTGTTTCCCTGATTACCTAAAGGCTGATACAAGAAAGTGGTTTGGGGACAAGTTTTTAACCCTCACCGAAAAGGGCATTGAGGGATTTTGGATTGATATGAACGAGCCTGCCCTGTTCTTCTCTATGGAAAGATTTCAAAAGGCTGTTGACTTCGTTAAAAAGTATAACGGAGAGGATTTGAATTGTTGGGACTTCTTTAGTTACAGGGACCAGTTCTCAAACCTTTCCAACAACAATGAGGACTACAAAAATATGCACCATCTTGATGGCAAGGTAAGCCACTATGATGTGCATAACCTCTACGGATATATGATGATGAGAGGCGTAAGCGAAAGCCTGCCAAATGATTCTCTCCTATTTTCGAGAGCATCCTACATCGGCTCACACCGTTACGGCGGAATCTGGACTGGTGACAACACATCTTGGTGGAGCCACATTTTGTTAAATCTTAGAATGTTGCCATCCCTTAATATGTGCGGTTTTATATACACAGGTGCTGACTGCGGTGGATTTAACGGTAACGCAAGCAGAGAGCTTGTAATCAGATGGATGCAACTTTCTGTATTCACCCCTTTGTTTAGAAACCACTCTGCAATCGGTACAAGGGACCAAGAGGCATTTGCTTTCTCTAATAATGAGGAATTTAAGAAGGTTATAGAAGTTCGTTACAGACTTATTCCATACCTTTATGACCTTGCTGAAAAATGCTGTAACAACAACGATATGATGTTCAAGCCTTTGGGTTTTGAATTTAAGGACAAAATGTCAAAGGAATGTGACGACCAGCTTTTACTTGGTGACGAAATTATGATTGCACCAATTTATGAGCAGAACAAATCGGGCAGAACAGTTTATCTTCCTGAGGAAATGACTTTCTACAAGCTTTCCGGAAATGAGATTACTCATAAAGAAAAGCTTAATAAGGGCTTATACTATGTTGAGGTTGCACTTGACGAAGTACCACTCTTTGTAAGAAAGGGCAAGACTGTTCCACTGTGCGCTCCTGCAAAGAATGTTGATTCTCTTGACAAAACTGTTACAGAATTTTTAGAGGGGTAATAATTAAAATAATATTAGAACATAGAAAAAGAGCAATCCATAACGGATTGCTCTTCTTATTTTTGTAAAATTACTCTGATACAGGAATTGTATCGGTATATTTTGCAATAAGTGAAGTTAGGGCTTTTAGTGTATATGTATCACCCTTTTTATAGGTTTCACCTGTAAGCTCATCGG
>JBJEPA010000297.1:0-3249 GCA_051880995.1 Ruminococcus sp. | reverse complement strand
CTTCTTGATATTCCCATAACAATTATGGGACATAATGAACAGTATTCAAACAAAGTCAGCCTTTATAGTTTTGTTGACTCCGAAAACAGAGTCAAGGGTGATAATTATTCTATCGCCTCAATGAGTGCAGGCGGTTGTAACCGTGACGGTGCAAGCATTGAATTTTGTTGCCAACACCTTGAAAAGCGGAAAGAGGACAAAAAAATCTTTTTCATTATTTCTGACGGTCAGCCTTCCGGTACTGGTTATAGTGGTTTAGAAGCCTGTAAAGATTGTGCCGAGATAGCTGAAAAGTACAGAAAAAAAGGTTTCACTTTTATCGCAACAGCTATTGGAAATGACAAAGAGCGTATCAAAGCTATTTACGGAAGTGAAAACTTTTTGGATATTTCCGACCTGTCACAAATGGCAGGAAGGCTAACTAAAATCATTAGGAAGAACTTTCTAAATTAAATTAAGAAAAATATGAAAAATAAAAGAGGTAATTTTATGAACGAAAACGAATCAAAAATGTTAAAGCAGATTTTGTCCGGTGTTACATATATCGGAAAGGTAATTAAAAAGCAGTCTGAGGCAAAATATATTTCTAAAGATTTTGCGTCTTTGAATTCTGCCGATTCTTTTGTTAAAGCCAAAGCGGATAGTTTTGCAATAGATAAGTTACACTTGTCTTTCGTCCATTTTGACCGAAAGACGAAAAAAACTATGGCGAACATTGACATCTATATGGATATTGATGAACTCATTTATTTGTGTGAAATGCTCAAATGCGGTGTAATTGCAAAACAATGTTCAAAGGAAATCCAAAGGGCAAAAAATGCTAACGAAAAATACCCAAAAGCCTTTTATAAAGGAAAATTGGGTGGCATTTCTGAAGAAAAGGCAAAGAAATTCCGTAATGACGGTTTGGCGGTAAGTAGGTTTTTTGATTTAAGCCCATCTGTCAGTCAGAATTATAACTATGTTATAACAGGCTATTCAGGTGCAGGCAAAACGAATCAGCAGGGACTAATTGTTCCACAGGGAAAACCCGAAAAAACAATTAGAATACCTGTAACATCAAAAGACCTAAAGTCTTTCTTCCTTCGTTCTATATACGAGTGGCAGGCTTATACTACTGCTCAGTATAGCAGAGGAGAATATTATCCTGACTACACAAAAGGAAATAAAGGGGGAAACCAAAATTAGAACTTGTACCAAAGAACTAAAAATACAAAAGGGACAGGTTTATTTTGGAATTGCAGAGAATATGCCTCAATATGAGGCATATTCTCATAAAAACCGTCCTTTGCTTGTCTTAGACAAAAGAGGGGTTTTCTACACAGTAGTCCCTCTTACGACCAAAATAAATAAAAACGAAAACAAGTATCACATCTATACTACCGTTAATGATTCACCGGCACTTATTATGACTGAACAGATATTTTCAGTTACAAAAAATGCGTTGGGTGATTATTTGGGGAATGTAGATATTGATACTATGTTTCAAATCGAAAATTCACTTAATAGAAATTCAATCATATTGAGTGAAAATAAACTTTTAAAAAATATTATAAAATAATAAGAGAGGATATTAACTATGAAAATTAAGTTTAATAAAAGAGAAATGACATCAGCACTTTCAGTTCTTTTGAGGGCTGTAAATGAAAAATCAACACTACCTGTATTAGGTGGCATTTTAATTGTTGCCGAAAACGATACACTAACTTTGTCTGCCTATAACTTAGAGGTAGGTATAAGAACTGTAGTATCTGCTGATGTTTCAGAAAGCGGAAGTATTGTACTTTCGGCAAGTATTTTTATGCAGATGGTTAAAAATGCACCTGATGAACTGGTGCAAATCACTTGTGATGAAACAGACAGTAAGCACATAGCTTATATCAAAAGCGGTAGAAGTAAGCACAAAGTTGTTGGTGTACCGGCAAAAGATTTCCCTGACTTTCCAAAGGAAAAGGAAACAGATAGGGTTACTGTAAATAGTGAAGTGCTATTCAATATGATAAAAAGCACTTTGTATGCAACATCAAAAAATAACAGCAAGGCTGTTTACACCGGTTCTTTGTTTGAAATCAAAGACGGTGTTCTTACCGTAGTTGCCCTTGATGGCTACAGAATGAGTCTGAGAACTGCTCCGATTAAAGGGCAGAAAGACAATACTTTTATTATCCCTGCTCAGGCACAGGCTGAACTTTTAAAAGTCATTGATACTGTGAATAAGGTTAATGACGAAGAAGAAAGTGGTAATGTAGATATTATCGTTGGCACTCGCCACGCTATGTTTACATATGGCAACTATTTAATCAGCACTTGTCTTTTGGAAGGCTGTTTTGCTAATTACGAATCTTTAATCAATATGAAAGATTACGGCAAGTTTACTGTTAATGCAGATAAGCTGTTTTCGGCAGTTAACAGAGTTAATATCGTTGATACAAAGAAAGTTATTAGTCCAATAAGGCTGACAATTGACAAAGACGAAATTAGATTGCTGTGTAAATCTTCACTTGGAGAGAGTGAAGATACTGTTGAAATTGAATCCTACGACAAAAAGCCTTTTGAAATAGGATTCAATGCTACTTATCTGCTTGAAGGACTAAGGGTGTCTGATGAAGATGACAACGGCAACATCACAATTTATGTTAAGTCACCGGAATCACCTATTGCAATAATGGGCGACAATAACGGACTGACATATACCAATTTGGTTGTACCAATGAGAATCAAATAATTAAATGTGGTAAGATAATTTAAACAAAGTCCTCTATTCCTCTTATATTATATATAAAGGGGAATAGGGGCTTTTCCCTTTTGTTTTTTGTAAAACTTATTTTCTGCTATCTGTTTATTGACAATTATAATTAAATACATTATAATATAAATAATTAATTATTTATTTATTAAAATGTATTGCATATCGCAATTATTTTAAGTTATAAGGCTGTTTTGCTTTATTTGAAATTCCCCTATTATTTTACAAATTGGGTAATTTTTAAATAACTGTATTAAAACAACGCCATTGTAACATTTATTATTTTTATTCGCCTGCACCGGTTTTAGGACTGGATTTTATTCATTTTTTATTTGCAGTTTTTATGTTATGTGTTCTTTATGAACATATACCTTTTGAACTTATTTCAAAATGATTTGTAGGCTTTACATATATATATTATTTTTTATACATAAACAATTTTTCTATTAATAATTTTGCAGTATTTTTTTGATTTTTTTAATTTCAAAATTCTATTGCAATTT
>JBJEPA010000296.1:0-14172 GCA_051880995.1 Ruminococcus sp. | reverse complement strand
CATTTGACTTATTCTTTCTAAGTCGTTAGAATAATAATTGTTCATAACATTTTCCTCTGCAAATTTGTTAATGTTATTCTATCAAAAATAAAAATAAATGTCAAAAAAATATGCGACAATGTTAAATTAATACTTGACAATGTCGCATTAGTCATATATAATAGTCGAGTAAAAGAAAGAAAGGCAGTTATGCTTTCACCTACGGGGTGCCGTCTGCGTGGGTCAATACTTTTTCACAGAGTATTTTTCTGTGGTGATTTTGTATTGTAGCGGACGGAGTAATCTGTCCGCTTTTATTATTTCTTTTAATTTCTTTTGGGGGGAATCGAAAATCAGCAACAAGAAACTACAGATTAACGAGGAAGTTCGTGACAAGGAAGTAAGACTTATCGGTGCCGACGGCGAACAGCTGGGCATTATGTCATCAGAAAAGGCTTTTAATATTGCAGTAGAGAGTAACCTTGACTTAGTTAAGATTGCTCCACAGGCAAAACCACCTGTATGCAAAGTTATGGACTATGGTAAATATCGTTTTGAACAGGCTAAGAGAGAGAAAGAGAACAAGAAAAACCAGCGTACAATCGACATTAAAGAAGTAAGACTTTCTTTAAACATAGATGTACACGATTTCAACACAAAACTTAACAACGCTCTTAAGTTCATTAAAAAAGGCGATAAAGTTAAGGTTTCTATTCGTTTCAGAGGCAGAGAGATGGGTCACCCGGAACAGGGTTACAACACCATGAAGAGATTTGCCGATGCTTGCGAAGAGGTTGCTGTTGTTGAGAAACCTGCAAAGCTGGAGGGAAGAAATATGTTAATGTTTCTTGCCCCTAAGACAAATAAGTAATTTTTAAGGAGGATTTTCATAATGGGAAAGATTAAGACACATAGCGGTGCAAAGAAGAGATTTAAGCTTTCTAAGAATGGTAAGGTTATCCGTGCTCACGCTAACAAGCAGCATATCTTGAACAAAAAGAACACTAAGCGTAAGAGAGGTCTTAGACAGACTTGTGTAGCTGACAAGACAAATACAGCTCAAATCAAGAGATTGATTCCTTACAAATAATTGATTTTAACTTAGCGAATAACGGAGGTAAGATATAATGGCACGTGTAAAAGGCGCGATGATGACTCGCAAAAGAAGAAATAAAACTTTAAAGCTGGCTAAGGGTTACTATGGTGCTAAGAGTAAGCACTTTAAGATGGCTAAGCAGCAGGTAATGAAGTCCGGTAACTATGCATATATCGGTCGTAAGCAGAAGAAGAGAGATTTCAGAAGACTCTGGATTACAAGAATTTCTGCCGCTTGCAAGGCTAACGGCACAAACTACAGCACATTTATGAACGGCCTTAAAAAGGCAGGTATTGACCTTAACAGAAAGATGCTTTCTGAGATTGCTATTTCTGACCCTGCTTCTTTTGCAAGCCTTGTAGAAAAAGTTACAAAAGCTTAAGTACTATGCGTTTGGGTTCTACTCAAACGCTTTTACTATTTTTTATGAGGAACAGATGAGGGTGTAAAGATGAAATTTGTAAATAGCAGAGATAACTCTGTTGTTAAGCACATACATAAGCTTGTAAAGCAAAAAAAGTACAGGCTAAAGAACAAACAGTTTGTTGCAGAGGGTTTAAGAATTTGCCAGGATGTTCTGATTTCTGATAGACAAGTTGACATTTTAGTATGCTCCGAAAATTTCTACACAAGGAATATGGAGCTTTGTAACAGGCTTGAGGGTGTTTCACAGGAATCAGTAGTCGTTCCCAACAGCCTTTTTAATGTTTTGTCCGACACCAAGTCCCCTCAGGGTGTGCTTCTGGTGATGAAAACACTTGACAAAAGCATTGATATTGATAAAATTGATTATGATGGCAAGTATGTACTCCTTGAGAATGTGCAAAATCCCGAGAATATTTCAACTGTTTTAAGGTCTGCCGATGCATTCAGAGTTAGGGGTGTGTTTATCACATCAGACTCCTGTGATGCCTACAGTCCTAAGGTTGTAAGGGGCAGTATGGGGGCAATTTTCAGAGTTCCTTTCTACATAATTGACTCCGCCTCAAGCTTTATTACAAATGAGTTTAACGGTTTTGGCGAATCCTTTTCAGCTTGCCTCACCAAAGATGCACAGCACCTTGGAGATTTCACTTTCCCTCACAATTCACTTGTTGCAATCGGAAACGAAGCAAACGGACTTACTCAGGCAACAATTAACGCCTGTAATCATCAGGTAATTGTTCCAATGTCGGGAAAGATAGATTCTCTCAATGCCGGTGTTGCTGCAAGTATTATTATGTGGGAAATGTCTAAAGATGAATAACACTCGCTACTATATATGGCTTAGTCTGTGCCTTGGATATGGAAGCCGTAAAGTTAAAAAGATTTATGATATGGGGATTTACTCCGATATGTCATATTTTTATAACGGCGGGGACTTTGAGTGGAAGTTTCTCGGTATTTTTTCCGAAAAAGAAATTGATAAAATGCACTCAACTCCAATTGAAAAGGCTGATGCTATAATAAATGAATGTGAGGAGCTTGGCTATCAGATATTATCTATTGATAATGAAAGGTATCCTCAGTGCCTTAGGGATATTCATAATCCCCCTGCTGTAATTTATGTGAACGGTTATCTTCCAAGGGTTGATAATCTTCTTACAATAGGAATAGTGGGAACAAGAAACGCCTCTTCCTATGGCAAGAAGGTTGGTTATAGTATTTCCTATAATCTTGCCAAAAAGAAAGTTACCATTATCAGCGGTGGTGCTTTAGGAATTGACAGCTCTGCCCACACAGGCGCACTTAATGCCGATGCTATAACTATTTGTGTTTTAGGATGCGGAATAAACTATCCCTATCTTGTACAAAATGAACCTATGAGGAAAGCTATAACAGCAAGAGGATGCCTTATTTCCGAATATCCTCCCGGTACAGAGCCTTTGCCTCACCACTTTGTTGCAAGAAACAGAATTATTTCAGCTCTTTCAAAGGGAATTCTTGTTGTTGAAGCAGGCAAGAAAAGCGGTTCATTAATCACATCAGATTTTGCAGAAGAACAGGGCAAGCCAATCTTTGCTGTTATGGGTAACATAAACAGCATTCATTCTATGGGTTCAAACGAACTTATTAAGGATGGAGCCGTTCCTGTAACTACATATTTGGACATCCTGAAGTACTTTAATGAATATAATGACTTAGAAGTATATGAGGATGACGAGTATGACATTCCCGAGGGAAAAGTACTTAAAATTCCCGCAAAAAAATCAAAGGAAAAAGAAGAAAAAGAATTTATAACAGGTCATAGGTTTGATGTTGAACTTGATGAAAAGAGCAACATTGTTTATCATACATTAGGGAGTACCCCAATGCACATTGATGAAATTGCCGAAAAAAGCGGTTTGCCGGTTTTTAAGGTTTCGGGTATTCTCACAAATTTAGAAATGAAAAATCTCATTGTTTCCCTAAAAGGAAGACAATATAAAATAAAGTAACTATCGGAGGATAGAGCAAATGTCAAAATTAGTAATAGTGGAGTCACCTGCTAAGGCTAAAACAATTAAAAAATATTTGGGCAAGGATTTTGAGGTTGTAGCCTCAATGGGTCATGTGCGTGATTTACCAAAGGCTCGTTTGGCTGTTGACATAAAGAATAATTATGCCCCAAAGTATTCTATTATAAAAGGTAAAGAAAAGCTTGTTGGAGAATTAAAGTCAATGGCTGATAAAAGCGACGAAATATTCCTGGCAACTGACCCCGACCGTGAGGGAGAGGCAATTTCTTGGCATCTGGCTTATATTTTAGGCTTGGATTTAAATGACAAGAACCGAGTTGAGTTTAACGAAATTACAAAGACAGGTGTAAAAAACGGTATGGAGCACCCACGTTCCATTGATATAGATTTGGTAAACGCACAGCAGGCAAGAAGAATTCTTGACAGACTTGTAGGCTATAAGCTCAGCCCATTTGTTAGTCAGAAAATAAGGAGAGGACTTTCTGCCGGTCGTGTTCAGTCAGTAGCATTAAAGCTGATTGTTGACAGAGAAAACGAAATAAGAGCCTTCAAGCCTGAGGAATACTGGTCAATTGACGCAAAAATGTCCCCAAAGTCCAGTCGTAAGGTGTTTAATGCAGCCTTGGCAACAGGCAAAGACGGTAAAAAAATTAAAATTGCAAATAAAGAAGAGGCTGACAAAATCCTGGAAGAAATCAAGGATGCCCAGTTTATTGTAACAAAAGTTAGGAACGGTACAAGGAAAAAGTCTCCTTATCCACCATTCATCACATCAACATTACAACAGGAAGCATCAAGAAAGCTTGGCTATCAGTCAAGAAGAACAATGAAGATTGCTCAGGAACTGTATGAAGGTGTTGATGTTGAGGGTTACGGTACAACAGGTCTTATCACCTATATGAGAACCGACTCCCTGAGGATTTCCAACGACGCTATTAATGAAGTTACTTCCTACATTAAAGATAATTTTGGGGAAGAATATCTCCCGGCAAAACCTCGTTTCTATAAGTCACGTTCCAATGCACAGGACGGTCACGAGGCTATTCGTCCTGCAATTCCCTCACTTTCACCGGAACAGGTAAAGTCTAGTCTTACAATTGAACAGTATAAGCTTTATAAACTGATTTGGGAAAGATTCACAGCCTGTCAGATGGCTGACTGTATTCACAAGACAACCCAGGCTGAAATCACAGCAAACGGATATGTATTTAAGGCATCCGGTTACAGAGTTGACTTTGACGGTTATACAAAGCTGTATGTTGACAGCAACGATGCAGAGGGAACAAAGGAAAAGCAACTTCCTCCACTTGAAAAGGAAATGCCTGTAAAGGTTAAGGAGATTGTACCAAATCAGCACTTTACTCAGCCTCCTGCAAGGTTTACCGAAGCATCCCTTATTAAGGCACTTGAAGAAAACGGAATCGGTCGTCCTTCAACATATGCGGCAACAATCACCACAATCACAAGCCGTGAATATGTTAAGAGGGAAGCAAAGGCACTTATTCCAACAGAGCTTGGAGAGGCACTTGTAAATCTCCTTAAGGAGCGTTTCCCAAAAATTGTTAATGTGAAATTTACAGCCCAAATGGAAGAGGATTTGGATGTAGTTGAGCATGGCGAAAAGGAATGGGTTGAACTCCTTGACAACTTCTATGTTGACTTTGAAAAGACTTTGAAAAAAGCAAAGGCAGATATGGAAGGTGTTAAAATAAAGCTAAAAGAGGATGAAACCGATATTGTCTGTGAGCTTTGCGGAAGAAAAATGGTTGTCAAGGTTGGCAGATATGGTAAGTTCATCGCTTGTCCGGGTTACCCTGAATGTAAGAATATCAAAAAGTATGTTGAAAAAATAGGCGTAACCTGTCCTGTTTGTGGCGGTGATGTTATCACTCGCAAAACAAAGAAAGGCAAAGTGTTCTACGGATGTAGCAATTACCCTGACTGTAACTATATGTCATGGTATGAGCCTGTTAACGAAAAGTGTCCTCAGTGCGGAGAGATACTCTATAAAAAGAAGGGTAAAAAGCAGACAATCTTCTGTGCAAAAGAGGGTTGTGGCTATACAAAGTCATAATGCATATTAATATAATCGGTGGTGGACTTGCAGGATGTGAGGCGGCATATCAGGTTGCTAAAAGAGGAATTAAAGTAAACCTTTACGATATGAAACCCCACAAGCTAAGTCCTGCACACCATTCAAAAAAATTATGCGAGCTTGTATGCTCCAACAGTCTAAAGGCTTCTCGCCTTGAAAGCGCTGCCGGTATGCTTAAACAGGAAATGAGAATGTTAGATTCTCTGCTGATGAGATGTGCCGACAAAACAACAGTTCCTGCCGGTGGAGCATTAGCTGTTGACAGAGAGCTTTTTTCTGATATGGTTAATGAAGAGATTTTAAATAATCCTCTCATTACTGTAATTAATGAAGAAGTAAAAGATATTCCCGAGGGTGTAACGATAATAGCATCAGGTCCTTTAACATCAGAACCTCTTTCAGATACCATAAAGAGTATGTTTGGTGACTCCCTGTCCTTTTACGATGCCGCCGCACCTATTGTAAGGTTCGACAGCATTGATATGAACAAGGCTTTCTTTGCCTCAAGGTACGGCAAGGGTGACGGTGACGATTATATAAATTGCCCTATGAATAAGGAAGAGTACGACAGATTTTACGATGCACTTGTAAGCGCAGAGCGTGCTCCTGTTCACGAATTTGATGTTATGAATCCAAAGGTTTACGAGGGTTGTATGCCAATTGAGGTTATGGCTCAAAGGGGACACGATACCATAAGGTTCGGCCCTATGAAACCGGTTGGATTGACAGACCCTGCAACCGGTCACAGACCTTGGGCTGTAGTACAGCTACGCAAGGAAAACAGTGCCGGAGTAATGTACAACTTGGTGGGTTTTCAGACAAATCTGAAATTTCCGGAGCAAAAGAGAGTTTTTTCCATGATACCCGGCCTTGAAAATGCCGAATTTGAAAGGTATGGTGTTATGCACCGAAACACCTTTATCAATTCACCAAAGGTTCTCTCAAGTGATTATTCTGTAAAAGAAAATAAAAATCTGTTCTTTGCCGGTCAGATAACCGGTGTAGAGGGTTATATGGAGTCAGCCTCCTCAGGTCTTATTGCAGGAATTAATGCATCCTTAAGATTGCTTGGGAAAGAAACTGTCACTCTGCCACCGGAAACTATGATTGGTGCATTGTCACGATATATAAGCGATGAAACAGTTACAAAGTTCCAACCAATGGGTGCAAATTTAGGGGTACTTCCTGACCTTGATAATCGCCCAAGGGATAAAAAGGAAAGGGCAAAGGCGTATTCAGACAGAGCCTTTAGTGCATTAGAGAATTTTATTAATACAAGGGGTTTATAATGAAGATAGTAGTTGACGCTTTTGGAGGAGATAATGCTCCTCTTGAAATAATAAAGGGTGCTTTGCTTGCACAGGAAAAATTCAATATAGATATTTGCCTTACAGGTAGCGAAAGCATAATTAAAAAGGTATCAAAGGAGAATGACCTTGACATCAGCAAATTTTCAATTGTTGATACACCTGATGTTATTCCTGTTGACCAGACACCAAATGACATTATGAAGGAGTACAGCAATTCTTCAATGGCACTGGGTCTTAAAATGGTTGCTAATGATGAGGCAGACGGTTTTATCTCAGCAGGTAACAGCGGTGCTCTTTGTGTTGGCGGTACCCTGATGGTTAAACGCCTAAAGGGTGTTAAGCGCCCGGGATTTGCGCCACTTCTACCCACAATGAACGGTAAAATGTTTATGATTATTGACGGCGGTGCAAACCTTGACGCAAGACCGGAAATTTTAAGACAGTTCGGTATCTTAGGCTCGCTCTATATGGAAAATGTTATGAAGATTTCTGCCCCAAGGGTTGCCCTTGCAAATGTTGGCACAGAAAGTCACAAGGGCGGAGATTTACAGAGAGAGGCATATGCTTTACTAAAGGAAAGTCCAATTAACTTTATAGGCAATGTTGAAAGCAGAGAAATCTCCGAAAGTGCCTGTGATGTTTATGTATGTGACGGCTTTACCGGTAATCTTATCCTTAAAAACTACGAGGGTGTGGCAAAGTCAGTAAGCAAGGCTGTCAGCGATATTTTCAAAAAGAATATCAAAACAAAAATGGGTGCATTGTTTGTTTATAAGGATCTTATGAAGTTTAAAGAAACAATGAATGCCGACATCTACGGCGGAGCTCCTATTTTAGGTATTAAAAAGCCTGTTTTTAAGGCACACGGCAGTTCAAATGCCAATGCGATTTTCCACGCAATCAGAATTATGATTGACTACATAAACGCAAATGTGCCACAAAAGATTGAGGAATCATTTAACAAAATAAAGGAACAGCAAAATGGATGAATTAGAGAAAATAATTAATTATCAATTCAAAAACAAAGACCTCTTAACAGAGGCATTGACCCATTCTTCTTATGCCAATGAGCATAAGAAGAGGCACCTTAAATATAATGAGAGATTGGAATTTTTAGGTGACGCTGTACTTTCAATTTCCGTCTCTGATTATATTTTCAAAAACTGCCCTGACTATCCCGAGGGGGATTTAACAAAGCTAAGAGCGTCTCTTGTGTGTGAAAAAAGCCTTTTTGTCTTTGCAAAAGAGATTAATCTTGGCAAATATATTCTCCTTAGCAACGGTGAGAAAAAGGGTGGCGGAGCAGAAAGACCATCAATCCTTTCTGATGCCTTTGAGGCTCTTATTGCCGCCATTTACCTTGACGGAGGAATGAAAGAGGCAAGCAAATTTGTTCTCTCTTTCGTTGTTCCCGAAATTAAGAATCACAGCGCAAACTTTGCCTTTAAGGACTACAAAACAAAGCTTCAGGAGATTATTCAAAAAAATCCGGGTGAAAAGCTTAACTATGTTTTGGTTGACGAATCCGGCCCCGACCACAACAAACACTTTGTTGTTGAGGTGCATCTCAACAGCAATGTTATAGGCAAGGGTGGCGGAAGAAGTAAAAAAGAGGCTGAACAGCAGGCGGCAAGAGAAGCTTTGGAGTTGATGGGATATTAAACACTCCAATATTTCAATTTTCGTACCCCACAACGGTTGCCCGCACCAATGCGTTTTCTGCAACCAGTCCAACATCACAGGACAAAGCTGTCAACCAAAGGCAAGTGATGTTGTTTCTGCAATAGAAACAGCTATAAAAAGCGGAGTTGACACAAAGAATACTGAAATTGCTTTTTTTGGTGGCAGTTTTACCGCCATTGACAGGGAATATATGGTTTCTCTTTTAGATGCCACAAAGCCATATATAAATGACTTTTACGGTATCAGATGTTCTACAAGACCTGACGCAATTGATGAGGAAGTTTTGGCACTTCTAAAAGAATACAAGGTAACCTCCATTGAACTTGGCGCACAGTCAATGTCCGACAAAGTTCTTGAACTGAATGAAAGAGGTCACAATTCCCTTGATGTTGAAAGAGCATCAACCCTCATTAAAGAGAATGGATTTTCTTTAGGTCTGCAAATGATGACGGGAATGTATGGTAGTAATCCCGATTTGGATATATACACAGCAAAAAAGCTGATTAGTCTTAATCCCCATACAGTCAGGGTTTATCCCACAATCACAATGAAAAACACCTTTCTTGCAACCTTGTATAAAAAAGGGGAGTATGTTCCCTATGATGAAGAAACCACAGTGGATGTTTGCTCCAAGGTGCTAGGTCTTTTTTATAAAAATAAGATTGATGTTATTAGGGTTGGACTGCACTATTCTGATGACCTTGTGAACAATAAAATTGCAGGATACTATCACCCTGCTTTCAGAGAAATTTGTGAAAGTAAAATATTCTTTGACTTAAGTTTTGAGAAAATTAAAAAATATCCAAAAGGAAGATATACTATTTTTGTAGGCAAGGGCTTTGTTTCCAAGGCTGTTGGGCAAAAAAAGAGCAACATAAATAAATTTTCAGAGTTGGGTTATGATGTAAAAATCAAGGAAAATTCCGACTTAAATGACTATGAATTTTTAATTGAAGAAGAAATGAGGTGACTTATGCTTCTCAAATCATTAGAATTACACGGATTTAAAACTTTTCCCGATAAAATAAAACTGTCCTTTGACCACGGCATTACATCTATTGTAGGGCCAAACGGTTCGGGAAAGAGTAACATAAGTGACGCTATCCGTTGGGTGCTTGGCGAACAGTCAGCAAAAACCCTTAGATGCTCCAAAATGGAGGATGTTGTATTCAACGGTACAGATAAAAGGAAAAAGACAGGCTATGCAGAGGTAACCCTCACCATAGACAACAAGGATCGTGTGTTGCAGTTTGACGGTGACGAGGTTGCCATTACACGACGATACTATCGTAGCGGAGAAAGTGAATACTTAATCAACAAAGCCACAGTAAGACTTCGTGACATAAACGAGCTGTTTATGGACACAGGTCTTGGTCGTGACGGTTACTCCATGATTGGACAGGGTAAAATCGACAGCATTGTTGCTTCTAAAAGTGAAGAAAGAAGAGAAATTTTTGAGGAAGCCTCGGGAATTTCCAGATACAGATATAGAAAAACAGAAGCAGAAAGAAAGCTGAAAAATACCGAGGAAAACCTTGTCAGACTTCGTGATATTGTAGGCGAACTTGAGGACAGAGTTGGCCCTCTTAAAACTCAGTCCGAAAAGGCAGAAAGATTTCTTTTGCTTTCAGAGGAGAAAAAGGGTCTGGAGATTGCCCTGTGGCTTGAAACCCTGAATAAATCTTCTCAGGTGATAAAGGAGCAGGAGGACAAAATCGACATTCAGCGTTCACAGTATGAGGATGCAGAAAGACAGCTTTCTAACATCAATGCCGAAACTGAGATGCTATATCTCAGAAACGGTGAGATTTCTTCAAAAATCGACTCAATAAGAAGAAATATCTCCCACTTTGAGTCAGAGGTCAGCAGTAACAACGCATTGATTTCTGTTGCAGAAAACGACATTGACCATAATGAAGAAACTATCCAAAGACTGAACAGCGAAATTGAACAGCTTGATGTTACCTTTGCAGAGGTTGAAAGCCAGATTGAAGAAAAGAAACAGCAGATTAAAAATCTAAAGGTTAAAATTGAAGAGAAGCAAAAGGAATATAACGAGGTTTCTAACGACCTTAATACAATCAGCATAAGTGCATCAAGGAGCGGAGATAAACTCCAGGAGCTTAATACAAAGCTTTCATCCCTTTCTCAAAAGTCAGCAGATGCAAAGGTTGTGCTTTTGACTAGTGACTCAACTATTAGTGAACTGGAAGAGAGAATTAACTCATTAAAAGTTAGTGAAGAAGAAAAGATTTCTGATCTTTCTTCCACAGAAGAAATGCTTGCAGATTATGAAAATAAGGGCAGGGAAACCTCCGAAAAGGTAGAGAGCATAGGCAACACTATAAGGGGTCTTGAACTTAAACTTCAAAATCTTCAAAACAAAAGGGAAACTTTAAAAACAGAGGCAGATAACCTTACACTTGATTCACAGGAGCTTTTAAGAAGAGCAAATCTTCTTGAAGATTTAGAGAAAAATCTTGAGGGCTTTTCTCACAGCGTAAAAGTAGTTATGAATATGTCAAAGCAGGGCAAGCTTGGTGGTATTCACGGCCCTGTTTCCAGAATAATCAATGTTCCTCAGGAATATGCTGTTGCCATAGAAACTGCCCTTGGGGGTGCTATGCAAAACATAGTAACAGGCAACGAAGAGGACGCAAAAAGGGCAATCAGAGCCTTAAAGGAAAACAAAGGTGGCAGAGCAACTTTTTTGCCCATTGCCACCATTAAGCCACGAACTCTTAACGAAAAAGGCATTGAAGATTGCTACGGATTTGTGGGAATAGCATCTGACCTTTGCAACTGTAAGGAAGAGTACAAAGGAATCCTCCAGAATCTCCTTGGTAAAATTGTAATTGCAGAGGAGCTTAATTCTGCTGTTTCAATAGCCAAAAAGTATTCCTACCGTTTCAGGGTTGTTACCCTTGACGGTCAGGTGGTGAATGCAGGCGGTTCATTAACAGGTGGTTCTCTTAATAAAAGAACAGGACTTCTCTCCAGAGCAGGAGAAATCGAGAAGTACCGAAATGAGGCAAATAAGCTTTCCCAGAAGGCAAATGATGCAAGGGGAAGATTTGAAAAATGCCAACAGGAGTACGGAAAGTACGAGGCTGAACTGTTCGGCACAAGGACAGACCTTTCCAACCAACAGCAGGAGCTTATAAGACTTAGAACTGAATTTAAGGCTTGTCAAAATGAAGTGGAGAACCTAAAGGAAACAATAAAAAATATCCAAAAGGAAATTGAAGAGGATGAAAGGAAAATCCTTGATTTACAAGCTGATAAAACTAATGCCAAAACAGAATTTGACAGCCTTGAAAAAGAGATTGCAGATATTGAGAAAACTATCTCCTCAATAACAGGGGACAGGCTTTCATTTACAGAACAGCGTGAAGAGCTTTCTGAAAAACTGCAAAATATCCGCCTTGAAATTGTTACATATGAAAAGGACTGTGAGGCACTTCAAAGTGAAATTCTAATTTCCCAGAGCAGTAACTCCGGTCAGAGTATGCGAAAGGCTGATTTGAACAAGCAGATAGATTCTGTAAATGCAAATATTGAAATAATCAAAAAGAAAATTGAAAATTACAATAAAATCTCAAATACATATAAGGAAAAAATCCTTGAAGCTGAGGATACCATTGAAAAGCTGAATAATGAAAGAGATGAATTTGAGAAAAAGACGGTTAACCTTCGCCAAAAGGAAAAGGACTTAAATTCCACAAGAGAAATTTCCGGCAGAGAGCTTGCCCGACTTGAAGAGCGAAAAATCAATCTTCAAAAGCAGTATGATGACATCATAGCAAAGCTTTGGGAGGAGTACGAGCTTAGCAAAAGACAGGCGGAGGAAATCTCCATTGAAATTGATAATGTTCAAGAGGCTAAAAAGCGACTTAACGAAATTAAGTCTGGTATAAAGAGCCTTGGTTCTGTAAATGTTTCTGCCATTGAGGAGTACAAGGAAGTTTCCGAAAGGTATGAGTTCCTAAGCACACAGGTTAAGGATGTAGAAAAGTCGAAGAGCGAAATTGAAAAGCTGATTAACACCCTTACAAAGCAAATGAAAGAAGCATTTGTGGAAAGCTTTTACGAAATCAACAAGAATTTCGGCGAAACCTTTAAGGAACTGTTTGGAGGCGGTACAGCTTCCCTTAAGCTTTCTGACCCAGAGGATATCCTCAACAGCGGTATTGACATTATTGCACAGCCACCGGGAAAAATTGTTGTTCATCTTGAGGCTTTGTCCGGTGGTGAAAAGGCACTTGTTGCAATAGCCCTTTACTTTGCAATTATGAAGGTTCGTCCTGCTCCTTTCTGCGTAATGGACGAAATTGAGGCGGCTCTTGACGATGTAAATGTTGACAGGTTTGCCTCCTATATGAGAAGACTCACAGAAAAAACACAGTTTATTCTCATCACCCACAGGCGTGGTACAATGGAAGAGGCGGATGTTCTATACGGTGTAACAATGCAGGACGAGGGTATTTCCAAACTTCTTGAACTTCGTGCCTCCGAGGTTGCATCCAAGCTCGGTATGAAAGCAAATTAATTATATAGGCAAAAGAGGTCATAATTATGGGACTATTTAAAAAGATTAAAGACGGACTAAAAAAGACAAGGGACAGCGTTGTTGGTCAAATTGACTCAATGCTGAAATCCTTTACAAAAATTGACGAGGAGCTTTTTGAGGAACTTACAGAACTTCTTGTAATGGGTGATGTTGGTGTTACAACAGCGGAACAAATTACCAACGAACTTAGAGATAGAGTTAAAAAGGAAGGAATCAAAGACCCGGCAGAAATTAAGCATCTTCTTGAAGAAGTTGTTGCAGATATGCTCCGTGGTGACGAAGAACTTAAAATCAATACAAAGCCATCTATAATTCTTGTTATAGGAGTAAATGGTGTTGGAAAAACTACTACCATAGGTAAGCTTGCAAATAACCTTAGAAAACAGGGCAAGAGCGTTCTTTTAGCCGCCGCCGATACCTTCAGAGCCGCAGCAATAGAACAGCTTGAGGTATGGGCAGACAGAAGCGGATGCGACATTGTAAAGCAAAATGAGGGTTCCGACCCGGCCGCCGTTATTTTTGATGCAATTTCAGCCGCTAAGGCACGAAACACAGATGTTATCATTTGCGATACAGCGGGCAGACTTCACAACAAAAAGCATCTTATGGACGAGCTTGCAAAAATCGGCAGAGTTATCGACAGAGAACTCCCCGATGCCGACAAGGAATTTTTGCTTGTTCTTGACGCTACAACAGGTCAGAATGCTGTAAATCAGGCTGAGCAGTTCAGCAAAGCAACAGGAATTACAGGCATTGTCCTTACAAAACTGGACGGCACAGCCAAGGGCGGTGTAGTGCTTGCCATTAAGAACGGTCTGGGAATACCTGTAAAATATATCGGTGTTGGTGAACAGATTGACGATTTACAGGAATTTGTTCCCGAGGACTTTTCAAAGGCACTTTTCGACTATGGTGAAGAATAATGAAAGAATTTTTAATCGCTTCAAACAACCAGCACAAGGTTGTTGAATTAAACAGAATACTAAATCCCCTGGGCATAA
>JBJEPA010000295.1:0-3278 GCA_051880995.1 Ruminococcus sp. | reverse complement strand
AAGGACAGAGGTCAATGGATGGACGGCTCTGCCGAGCCGGTTTCCGGTATGATTATCTTCTTTGATTGGGATTCTCCCGACGGTTCGTCAGGTCCGCAGGACGGACTCTCCGACCATACGGGTATCGTTCAGAAAGTAGAGAACGGAATTGTCTATACAGTTGAAGGTAACTCCGGTGATAGTGTTAGAGTAAATCAATACCCAGTAGGATACTACGAGATACTCGGCTATGGCGTTCCGCAATATTAAAAAAGATGCCATCCACGAAGGGTGGCATCTTCATTACATATCGGTTCTCGTTTCATTTATCCATTTCCAATAAAATGCGATATAGCTGTTCCTATTCCTCTTTTGCTTTGGCAGAGAGGAACTCATAGCGCTCCACAGAATATTCTTGCTGCTGTCCTCTTGTCTGACCAATTTCTCAAAGAGCCTGACAAGCGAAATATCCAAAGCGGAAACAATCTTTTATATATTCTTAAACTTGGCGTTCTTCTCGCCCTGTTCTAGCTGACCAATATAGAACGAATAACAAACGGAAAGCTCGGCAAGTTTTTTCGTATATAACAAAACAGACAATCCTTTTTAGATAAGTCTCTGTACGAAATAAGCATTGATGTAAATAATGGGTGAACAATGGGTTGCGCCGCTTGACACAACGGGATTTTCAAATTAAAATTAATCAAGAAAAATAAACAAATCATCAAAGAAGTTTAGTTTCAGTTTAGTTTGCAGGAGTATCATACATGTGCAAACATGTCAATTCAATGCCCATAAAAATATCCGAAAAAGGAGATATATTATGTTTCACATTCTTGTTGTTGACGATGATCGTCATACCCGAGTATTACTGGAAGCAATCCTAAAAGCAGAAAACTATACCGTATTCACCGCCAATAACGGTGAGGAAGCATTGGAGGTTATGGATAAAGAACACATAGATCTTGTTGTGCTTGATATTATGATGCCAAAAATGGATGGCTACGAGTTTACGAAAATTCTTCGTGAATCTGATAATAATCTTCCGATCCTGATGGTATCGGCAAAGCAGCTCCCTGCAGATAAGCGAAAAGGCTTCCTTGTAGGAACTGACGATTATATTACCAAGCCTATTGACGATCAGGAGCTTGTTCTTCGTATCAAAGCTCTCCTTCGCCGTGCGCAGATCGTTAATGAACAGAAACTGAAAATTGGTGATATTACCCTTGATTATAATTCCTTCTCTGTTACAAAGAACGGCGAGACTCAGGTTCTGCCTCAGAAAGAGTTTCTGTTGCTTTACAAATTGCTTTCGTACCCCGGACAGATTTTTACCCGCATTCAGTTGATGGATGAGATATGGGGAACCGACAGCGATACCGGTTGGGAAACTGTAACAGTACATGTGGGCCGACTGCGTAAACGCTTTGAAGGTTGGAATGAATTTGAAATCGAGTCTGTAAGGGGTCTCGGATACAGGGCGGTGAAAAAGATATGAAAAAAGAAAAACACAAGCACAGGTTATCTATTGCCAAATTAATGTCACTTTTTGTTTTTGTAATGTACCTCATGGCATCGGCAATTTCCTTTATTATAGTTTATATATTGCAGGCTAATGATATAATTGCACATCCGAGCGATGGTTTAGATGATAATTATCTTATGTTCTATATGGCGGTCGTAAGCTTGATTGTTGGAGTGCTGTTATTGGCCACTATTGGTAAAATATCTTTAAAGCCTATAAATCGAATCATAGACAAGCTAAATCAGTTGGCCTCGGGAGATTTTAAGGCAAGGCTCTCTTTTGGAAAACCGATCCGATCACATCCGGTTTTTATTGAAGTATCTGACAGTTTTAATAGATTGGCAGAGGAACTTGAGGATACCGAAATGCTCCGCAATGACTTTATTAATAATTTCTCACACGAATTCAAAACGCCAATCGTATCTATAGCCGGCTTTGCAAAGCTGTTAAAACGAGGGAATTTAACGGAGGAGCAGAAAGCTGAATATATCAACATTATCGATGAAGAGTCTATGCGTCTTTCGGCTATGGCAACCAATGTGCTGAATTTGACAAAGTTTGAAAATCAGACGATTCTTACCGATGTAACTGAATTTAATTTATCAGAACAACTTCGTAACAGTATTATTGCCCTTGAAGGGAAATGGGTCAAGAAAAAGATAGACTTCAATCTTGATCTCGGTGAGCATATTATCTCAGGTAATAAAGATATGCTTAAACATGTGTGGCTCAATTTGATTGATAACGCTGTCAAGTTTTCTCCCGACGGTGGAACTGTAGAAATAGGCGTGAGAGAGCAGGACAACACATATGCCGTTTCAATTCTAAATTATGGAATTGAAATTACACCGGAACAGCAGAAAAAGATATTTAAAAAATTCTATCAAGCTGACGAATCACATGCTTCCGAAGGAAACGGTATCGGATTGGCACTTGTAAAACGTGTAACCGAACTTCATAACGGAAAGGTTTCGGTTTACTGTGAAAACAGTACGACAAAGTTTACGGTGGAATTACCTAAAACACATTAAAATCCATGAAGAAAAAACTCAAAACAATACTATTTTTTATTACAAATCCAAAGTTGCTTTTGTGTCTGGCTATCGCATGGCTGATCACGAACGGATGGGCGTATATTCTGCTTGGAATTGGTACTTTTCTTAAAATTAAGTGGATGGTTGCGATAGCAAGCGGTTATCTTGCATTTTTGTGGTTACCTGTCTCACCCGAAAAAATTTTGACAGTCATTATTGCAATGGTTTTATTACGTTTGTTCTTTCCTAACGACGCGAAAACACTTGCAGTTATAAAAAATATGTATGCACGGACTAAATCTAAGTTCAAAAACCGAAAGAAAAAAACAATAAAAAGCAGTGGTAATGAAACAGAAAATATCGATGATAAATAAGCACAACATATTCCGTGTTGACAGTGAAATTTAAAAAGCAAACGAAACTCAGATTAACAATATTTCATTTTTCATATGTCTCCTGGAAAACAGGCAGTTATGATTTTTTCATAGCTGCCTGTTTTTGTTTCGTTTCAGTTTAGAAAACTGTATTATTATGCGTTTGATAGTAATACAAGATGCGGCAAAACAGCTGCCGTACAGTTGATGTGAAAAGTTATGGATACGGATAAGGACCTAAACTTAGAGTGTTCTATTTTAATTAAACAGATATCAACGGCAATTCAGAAGCGTGTTGATAACGAGATCAGAGAATATAACTTGGCTCACTCACAAATTATGTTCCTTGATTATATTTACAATAAC
>JBJEPA010000294.1:0-3279 GCA_051880995.1 Ruminococcus sp. | reverse complement strand
ACAAGGTTTTTCAGTCCGATGGACATATGAAAAACTACCTTATCAAGGTGACAATAAATAATTGTAAGCATATTTTCAAAGCACCTTGGAAGAAGGTAGTACCACTTGAAGAACATATAAATGACGACTATTACACAATGGATAACAGGGACGAGCATTACGAATTATATAACGCAGTAATGTCACTTCCCGAAAAATACAGATTGGTAGTGCATTTATATTATTTTGAGGATTATTCTGTTAAAGAAATTTCAGATATTATTTCCGAAAAGGAAACAACCATACAGACCCGTCTAATGCGAGGAAGAAACAGGCTGAAAATTCTACTAAAGGAGGTATGGCAGGATGAAAACCTGTAACGATTTGTACAAAGAAACCTTCCAAAAGGTTACTGCATCAAAGGAGTTGAAGGACAAATTGATGAATATTCCAAATGAATCTAAACGAGCAAAAGGTAAAAAGTCAAAGAAAATTACTGTACTGCTTGTTGCAGCAATTATCACAGCAGTATCCTGCGTAAGCGTATATGCAGGTGTAAAACTCTACAATATGTACACCGAAAAGCAGGGCAAATATGCAGAAACTATGGTACTCCAAAAAAATGACGGCACATTATCCCTTGACAAAAAAGCTGACGCAAACCATCCTGAGTATGTAAAGCTGGACTTTAAGTATCTTCCAAAGGATTTAGAAGTACTTGAAGGTACCAACAATTCAAAGTACTATTTCAAGGATACTTACGCAATGGGCGGTATGTCGCTGTTTCTTTATGATGTGTCCGACTCTGACACTATAAAGGCGAATAATACTGATGTAATTGACAGTGAGCTTACAACCATCAACGGCAGTGATGTACTATATCCACAAAAGAAGCTCTACTACGAATATAGCGACAGCACACCGGGATTTGATAAATACTTTTATATGTATTTTAAGGATTACGATTGTATGCTTTTTGGCTTGATAGGCACTGACATTTGCAAAGAGGAGCTGTACAAAATCCTTGAGGGTGCAACTCTTTCAGAGGGTACAAAGGATAATTACTTTGATTGCCTTAAGTGGACAGTAGGTGACTCTTCCGATGATGACCTTATTGAGGTTAACAATAGCGGAAATTCCGGTTACAGCGAAAAACTGGATAACTTCTATAACATAGGTGATAGTATTCCTGTAACAGAAGATTCCTCAATTACAATGACTGTAAACAGCGTTGATATTTCTGACGATATGAGTATGATGCCCCAAAGCTTTAGAGAAAAGTACCTTGATAAATCAGGAAAGCTAAAGCCACTTAAGGTTAAGTGCTACGGCGGCGGTGACGGTGTTAATTCACTATCTGAAGTTCAGGAGATTAAAAAGTTTGACTTAAGGTATGTTTACGAAACAGCAACCTTCAAAAATAATACCGATAAGGATAGAAACGACTTCGGAGTTTATCATTATCTGGTAAGAAAAAACGGACAATATCCGGTAGAGCAGATTGATAACCTGCAAAATAAGTACGAAAATGTCAGCTATGATATGAATAGTGACTATAACCTTACAGAGTGGATTTATGATGACTTTTCAAGAGAAAATACAAACAATCCAAACTACATAAATATTCCTGCAAATGGCGAAGTGACAATTCACTTGGGATATTTTGTACTTGCAGATTCCATTGATGATGATTTACTCCTTAATGTGACAGAAGATACACTGGTTAATGATAAAAAAATAGATACATATCATAAAGAAGATGCATCTCTTGTAAGAATAAACTAAGGTACTACACAAAGGCTCCACCGGATGAGCAATGTTGTCAACTTAAAAATATTTACACTCAGCGGTATGTGTCCTCACTCTGTCATTCTACCCGCCCTCCACTGTCATTCCGAGGAGTGAAACATCTCACTCCCTGTCATTCTGAGGGAGTGAAACGACCGAAGAATCTGAAAGGAAAGCAGTAGTGCCTAAATCGATACTAATAGGTTAGATGAAAGTATGATTTCCATAACAAAATGAGTGGCAGAGGAGGGGGATTCCTCGACAAGCTCGGAATGACAGTGTGATGGCTCGGAATGACAGTGAATGAATATTCCTTAACAAAAGCCCTGCTGACCGGTTCAGCAGGGCTGTAATTTTGCATTTTTATACTCTACTTTTACACTTTACTGTAACAGCTTGACCTTTCAATCAATTTGCAAGGCAACTCAACACGCACATTATTCTTGTGCTTTCCCTTAATTTGGTCAAGCAAAAGTGTAAGTGCCAGATGTCCTGCCTCTTTCTTTGGAATATCAATGGTTGTCAGCATAGGGTCTGTCTGTTCAGATTCCTTGATGTTGTCAATGGAAACAACTGACGGATAGTATTTTTTTCGACTGCCCTTTATTGCCTCCAGCACCCCCACAGCGGTAATATCATTTGCACAGAATATGGCGCTTGGCAGTACATCCTTTTCCAAAATACTTTTCATAATTTTATACCCGTCCTTCTTAGTCTGATTGGAAGGGTAAATATTCGAGTGATTCAAGGGTATTTTGTGGTTAAACAATGCCTGATAATACCCGATGTACCTTGTTTCATAGGTGCAGTCACCAATGTATGCAATATCTCTGTGACCCAGGGAAATCAGATATTCAACAGCCATTTCAGCGGCAGACATACCGTTACAAATAACTTCATCATAATCAAAATTTGTAGGGTTTCTGTCAATGCCAACAATATAGGAATATCTTTTCTTAAGTGTTTGTATCAATTCTGTGGGGCATTTTCCAAGAATAATCAAGCCTGTATCCTTTTTGTGTGCGATAGTTGACAGTGGTTGCTTTTGTTTGATGGACACAACCTCGTCAAAGGACTTAAAGGGAACTTTAGAAATGCTTTTTTCTGTTAAAGAAATAATATCAATGTAATTGAGTATTTCTCCCAGGATGCACCCTTGTTCCAAAATTTCATCCTTTAAGTAAAGATACACTTCTTTAAAGAACGGGTCCTCCTCCAAGGAGCTAAACCTTGTCAGGAAGATGTCTATCGTATAGTGCTTTTCTTCCTGGGACGCACCGCACTTTAAATTTTTGGCATTTATATTTGGGGTATATTTTTGCTTTTTTGCGATTTCCCATATTTTTTCCTCAAGTCCCGACTTGTTGCAAGAGTGCTGTGGGTTGTTCAGTACCCTTGATACAGTAGATAAAGAAGTTCCGGCTTCCGTTGCAATATCCTTTAGTGACATATCATACTCCTTGAAAACGTTTGCATTATTTATTTAAAACAGTAATTCGTTATAAGAAAATT
>JBJEPA010000293.1:0-3284 GCA_051880995.1 Ruminococcus sp. | reverse complement strand
GGCAAAACTGCCGATGAGCTAAAGGATGATGAGGATTTTAAAAAATGGATTGGCGGCAGCAACGACACAAAACCTCCCCGTGGAGAAAGCTCTGCAGATTTTACAAGAAGAATTTGCCGTATGTTTGAGGACATTGTAACAGGCCTTATGAAAACCGGTACAACCGAAAGCATAATCGTAACCCACGGCGGTGTAATTATGACATTGCTTGCCATTTACGGATTGCCACAGGCAAAGCCATTTGATTGGGTAATGGACGGTGGCTACGGTTACTCTGTTCGTATAACTCCACTCCTTTGGCAAAGGGACAAGGTGTGTGAGGTATTTCAGAAGATACCGCTAATTAAGGAAGATTAATAAACACTCTATTTGCTTACAGATATTTACATCAAAATAATTTTGTGCTACAATATAAAGTGGTAATGCAAAATAAAAAGGGGAATAATTATGAACACATATAAAATTTGTTTATTAAAGGGCGACGGAATAGGCCCTGAAATTGTTAATCAGGCAGTAAAGGTGCTTGACTGCTGTGCTGAAAAGTTTGGTTTTGGCGTAGAATATGACGAGGCTCTCCTGGGAGGATGTGCAATTGACGCAAAGGGCACTCCGCTTCCACAGGAAACAATAGATAAATGTAAAGAGGCAGACTCTGTACTCCTTGGTGCGGTTGGCGGTCCAAAGTGGGACAAGCTCCCTGGTAAAGACAGACCGGAAGCAGGTCTTTTAGGTATTCGTGGTGCATTGGGACTTTTTGCAAACCTCCGTCCTGCTGTTATTTTTGAACCTCTTAAGGGCGCTTCTCCAATCAAGGATGAAATCATCGGCGAAAAGCTTGATGTTATGGTTGTTCGTGAACTTACAGGTGGTATTTACTTTGGCGAAAGAGGAAGAAGAACAGCCGACGGTGAAGTTGAGGCTTACGACACAGAGCAGTACAAGGTTTCTGAAATCAAGAGAATTGCCAAGGTTGCCTTTGATATGGCTATGAAGAGAAACAAAAAGGTAACATCTGTTGACAAAGCAAATGTTCTTGAGGCATCTCGTCTTTGGAGAGAAACAGTAATTGAGGTTTCCAAGGATTATCCTGAGGTTGAGCTTAACCACCTCTATGTTGACAATACAGCAATGCAACTTGTTATCAATCCGGGTCAGTTTGATGTTATCCTTACAAATAATATCTTTGGCGACATTCTTTCCGACGAGGCATCAATGATTTCCGGTTCAATCGGTATGCTTGCATCTGCCTCCCTTTCTGACTCCAACAGAGGTCTTTACGAGCCTATACACGGTTCTGCACCTGACATTGCAGGTCAGAATATTGCAAACCCTCTTGCAACAATTCTTTCAGTTGCTATGATGCTCAGATATTCTCTCAACGAATCAGAATCTGCTGATGCTATTGAAGAGGCTGTTAACAATGTTCTCAAAAACAACAGAACACCTGATATCTACACAGAGGGAACAAACAAGGTAACTTGCTCACAGATGGGTGACCTTGTATGCAGTGAGCTTTCTAAATAACTTTTAGGTCGATAAACTTTTGAGGTCAGTATGGAACTTTACGATATGCACTCACACATTCTGCCACAGATGGATGACGGGGCAGAGGATGTTGAGGTAAGTAAAAAAATTCTAAATGTCCTTTACAGTCAAGGAGTCAGTCATATTTGTCTGACTCCTCATTACTATTCTCACAAGGAGAGTATGGAGGATTTTCTGAAAAGGCGAGAATATTGCTTTAGCCTTTTAAAGCCACATATTCCACAGGGAATTGAGGTTTGCCTTGGGGCAGAGGTGTATGTAACGGACATCATTATGAACAATACCTCCTTAAAGCCTGTGTGCTACGGAAACAGCAACTATATTCTGCTGGAGTTCCCATACCAAACCACATTTAAGGACAGTTCATTTGATTTTCTCTTAAGGTTTATGAACCGCTATGGTGTGAAACCGATTTTAGCCCATATAGAAAGATACCCTGCCCTTATAGGAAATCCCAAATTAATGCAGGAATTGTCCTCCTATGGAGTTCGGTTTCAAACAAATGCTGTATCCTACCTTGACAGGGGAACTTTTCGTAAACTGAAAAAACTGATTAAATTAGGACTTGTGGATTTTTTGGGAAGTGATGCCCACAGTTTAGTCCGCAATTCTCCAGACAAATTCGGTGGGGCAGTAGAACTGATAAGCAAGAAAACATCCCCAAATGTGGTAAGGGCAATAACTCATTTTTCAAAGGATGTTTTTGACGAAGCTATAAATAAATAATTCCATATTCAAAAAGGCTGTTGCGATTTTGCAACAGCCTTTGTTATGTATGTGTAAATCACAATCTAACGGAAATTCCCTTATCTCTTAAATATTCCTTTAGCTTTGGAATTGGAATTTCTCCAAAGTGGAACAGAGATGCCGCCAAAACTGCATCAGCTTTTCCCTCATCAAATGCGTCAAGAAAATGCTCATAAGCACCGGCACCGCCTGACGCTATAACAGGTATATTCACCTTTTCAGAGATTGCCCTTGTTAATGCAAGGTCATATCCGTTTTTCTGTCCGTCCTCGTCCATACTGGTGACAAGGAGTTCTCCCGCACCTCTTTCTTCCGCCTCAACTGCCCACTTTACAGCGTCAATTCCTGTGGGAGTTCTGCCACCGGCAGTGTAAATTTCCCAGGAGTCACCCTTACGCTTTGCGTCAATTGCAACAACAACACATTGGGCGCCGAATTTGTAGGATGCCTCGTTGATAAGTTCAGGTCTGTAAATAGCGGCAGAGTTTACAGAAACCTTGTCTGCACCGGCACGGAGCATTGTGTTAAAGTCATCAACACTTCTGATTCCGCCACCAACAGTAAATGGGATAAAAATAGAATTTGCAACCTTTTCAACAATATCTACCATTGTGTCACGACCGTCACTTGTTGCAGTTATGTCAAGGAGAACAAGCTCGTCTGCACCCTCTTTGTCGTATTGAATAGCCGCCTCAACAGGGTCACCTGCATCAATAAGATTTACAAAGCTCATACCCTTAACCACTCGTCCGTTTTTCACATCAAGACATGGAATAATTCTCTTAGCGTACATTACTTCACCATCTCCACAAAATTCTTTAGCATTTTTAGTCCCACATCTCCGCTTTTTTCCGGGTGGAACTGGGTTGCGATTATGTTGCCCTTTTGCACAGCAGCGTCAATTTCAACACCATAGCTTGTTGTGGCGGCAACAATACCCTTGTCATTTGCTTTAAGGTAGTAGGAGTGAACAAAGTAAACATATGGTTCGC
>JBJEPA010000292.1:0-14350 GCA_051880995.1 Ruminococcus sp. | reverse complement strand
GTATGATTATTTAGGTTATAATCAAAGAATAGATATTGAATATGGCACTTATTCTGGTTTCGACCTCACTGATGACAATTTTGTAGTTTTGGAAGACAATTATAGAAAATATATCTCTCCATGGTTCGATTTAGAATTGACAGGCGATGCTGAAGAATATGAGGTGTACAATTATTGGTCTAATATAGTAGTTGAAAAAGGAGTTACTGCCATTGGGTCCTTCGCGTTTTCTGCCTCTAAAAATGTGTTTGAAAGGCAGTTAAGTTACACTTTGCCGAATACACTCAAGACTATCAAGGGAGGAGCATTTTATACAAGTGAAATAAAATCAATCAAAATACCAGATAGTGTGAAAGCGTTATCAAGTAAGGTTAATTTTTATAAGAATGACAAAGAGTACTTGCGCAGAGGTACTTTTGAAGGATGTCGGTTTCTTGGAAATGTAAAGATATCAGAGAAATCTAAACTTAAATCAATAGGCTACAAGACATTTGCTTATTCCGGATTAGAATATATAAATAGTAATAATAAAATCCCAAATGTAACCCATGTGGGAAATAGTGCATTTTGTTATACTGATATTGCAAAAATATCTTTGCCAAAGGCAGAAGTTTACAAAAGTGCATTTGAAGAATGTCACAGATTAAATACTGTTGATATTTCCAGTACAAAGAAAGTCCGTGCATATACCTTTAGAGGTTGTTGGGGGTTAGAGAATATAAAGCTTGGTAACCAGCTCACATGGATTGGTACAGAATCATTTAAGGATTGTAAGACTCTCAAAAAAATTACAATACCTAAAAATGTGGAAGAAATAAGGTACAATGCTTTTACCAATGATACTAACCTTAAAACCGTTATTATAAACTCAAAAAAGCTAAAGGCAGTACGCACAGACGCCTTTAAAAATGTAAGCAAAGATGTTGTATTCAAAGTGCCAAAATCAAAGTTAGAGCAGTACAAGGCGCTAATTGCCCCTAATGCCCCTGAAACCGCAAGGTTTGTTGGAGTTTAAGGGTAAACTGTTATACTTTATACAGTAAAAACCGAGCAGACTATAAAGTTTGCTCGGTTTTTTAACGTTAATCTACTTTACAGTAGCGAATTTATCCATTTTCCTTGCCACCAAAGAACCACAGCTTATTGTTGTAGGCAAACATCACTATTGCCATTGCAACAATTATCACATAGCCTATAATTGAAAGCATATCCGGCACATCTCCAAAGACGAAGAAACCAAGACCTGCCGCAAAGATGATTTGACTGTAATCGTAAACAGAAACCTCTTTTGCAGGGGAATATGTGTATGCCGCAGTAATAGCGAACTGTCCCCCAGCCGCAGACACACCTGCCATTAGTAGTGCAAAAAGCTGAAAAGGTGTAAACATCTCAAAATTCATAATCATAAGTGGCAACAGCACAACGGCACTAAAGCCGGAGAAAAACAGAACAATAAAACTGCCTTTCTCTCCCCTTATTCCAAGGTACCTCACCATTGTATAGGCAAGACCGGCACACATTCCGCCGATAAACCCAAGGAGTGACGGCAACCACTCTGCATTTGAAAAATCAGGCTTAATAACAAAAACTGCTCCGATAAACGCACACACAACAATAAGCCCCTGTGGCAGAGTGAGCTTTTCTTTTAGTATGATGAAGGAAAACAGTATTACAAAAAAGGGGGACATTTTATTTAGGATTGATGCATCACTCAGTACAAGATGGTCAATAGCATAAAAGTTGCATATAATACCCAGCACCCCAAAGCAGGATCTCAACAGCAATGCAGGAAGATTCTTCGGATTAAAATGAAAATCCTTTTTATCCTTAATCATCATAAACAGGGCCACAAAAAACGCAACAAAGTTCCTGAAAAATGCCTTTTCAAAGGTGGGTAAATCCCCGGACAGCTTAACAAACATATTCATAAGGGCAAAACAAAAGGCAGATATTATAATGTAAACTATGCCCCTATACTTCTTGTCAATCATTTTAACACTTCTTTTCTCTTTCTATATAAAATAATTATAGCACATTGACAATAAGTGTCAAATAAGTCTTGACATTTTTAAAATTAGGGCATATAATCTTAAGGAAACACTGAATAAATCACAATTAAAATTTATTTACACATATTGTGCAAATGATTTAATCAGTGTTTCCTTAATAACCGAATATTATGTCACAAACCGTTGACCGAGAGTAAGTAGGCTTGATGGATGTTTTCAGAGAGTTGCCGTTTTGGTGCAAGGCAACAGCGGAAGTTTTGCTGAATGGGCTCGGGAGGGCAGGCTGAAACTATAGTAGGTACTGACGGAAACCTTTACCGTTATCTTAAGGAGTATGTGTTAGCATACGATAGAGTGGGTATTTTTATACCAAATCGGGTGGCACCGCAGAAGTTATAGGCTTTTGTCCCTTTTTATAAAGGACAAAGGCCTTTTTTATATCTTATTTTAAACTTACTAACAAATTCAAAGGAGGAAAAAGATGTACACACCCAGTTATGACGAAATAAATCGTTACAAGGAATATGATGTCATTCCTGTTTCAAGAGAAATTTATGCCGACATCATCACACCAATTACACTACTTCGAAAAATTGCAGACAAATACAAGAACTTTTATCTGCTGGAAAGCATTGAGGGCGGTGAAAAGTGGGCAAGGTACAGCTTTTTCGGCTTTGACCCAAAGGCAAGGCTGTACTGCAAGGACGGTACCGTCACAATAGAGGGTGAGGGTGCAAATGTAATCAAAACCCAAAAGCCCCTTGAAGTTTTAAGGGAATATATCAGCCACTACAAAACACCCACATTTAAGAACAATCCACCATTTACAGGGGGTCTTGTGGGCTACTACGGTTACTCTATGATTGGCTATGCAGAGCCTACCCTAAAGCTAAAGTCCAGCGAATTTAACGACTTTGATGTTATGCTTTGCGACAAAATAATCGCCTACGACCATCTTAAGCAAAAGATAACCGTAATTGTAAATATGAAAACTACTGATATGAAGGCTCAGTATGAAAAGGCAGTAAGGGATATTGAAGAAATCGTCAATATGATTAATGACCCTACTCCTCCGTCAAAGCTAAGCTCATACAGTGATGTTTCCTTTGAGTCAAACTTTTCAGAGGAAGAATATGCTGAAACTGTGGAGAAAACCAAGGAATATATCTTTGACGGGGATATTTTTCAGGCTGTTATTTCAAGACGTTTTGAAACTCCGTATGAGGGTTCTCTCTTAAACGCATACAGGGTGTTAAGAGTTACAAACCCTTCCCCATATATGGTGTTTATGAAAATAGGTGACAACGAAATTATATCCACCTCTCCCGAAACCCTTGTAAGGTACCAAAATGGCAGGCTGACAACATTCCCTATTGCCGGCTCTCGACCAAGGGGAAAAACAGAACAAGAAGATTTGGCTCTTGAAAAGGATTTATTACAGGACGAAAAGGAGCTTTCGGAGCACAATATGCTTGTTGACTTAGGCAGAAACGACCTTGGCAAAATCTCAAAGTATAATTCTGTTGAAGTGACAGAGTATATGCAGATTCTCCGCTACTCCAAGATTATGCACATATGTTCCGAGGTGCAAAGTGACGCAAAGGACGATGTTGACGCATTTAACGCCATTGAGTCGGTCCTCCCTGCCGGCACACTTTCTGGTGCACCAAAGGTGAGAGCCTGTGAAATTATTGAGGAACTGGAAAAATGTCCAAGGGGTATTTACGGCGGTGCAATCGGCTATGTTGACTTTAACGGAAATATGGACACCTGTATTGCAATACGAATGGCGTCCAAGATAAAAGACAAGGTTTATGTTCAGGCTGGTGGTGGAATAGTTGCCGACAGCATTCCTCACAACGAATATATGGAAAGCTACAACAAGGCACTTGCTGTTATGAACGCAATTAAAAACGCAGGGGAGGTTGACAAATAATGATTTTACTAATTGATAATTACGACAGCTTTTCCTACAATCTTGTTCAGCTTGCAGGAAGTATTAACCCCGATATTAAGGTTGTTCGTAACGACCGGATAACCCTTGAGGACATTGAAAAAATGACTCCATCACATATAATAATCTCTCCGGGTCCGGGCTATCCAAAGGATGCGGGAATCTGCGAGGATGTTATCAGATATTTTAAAGGCAAAATTCCAATTTTAGGTGTTTGTCTTGGGCATCAGGCAATTTGCGAAGTTTTTGGTGGAGAAATCACCCACGCAAAAAAGCTTATGCACGGAAAGAAAAGCACCGTAAGCATTGATAATACCTGCAAAATTTTTGAGGGAATGGGCAAAACCCTTGAAGTGGCAAGGTATCATTCACTAATAGCTAAAAGTGAAACTCTCCCCGATGAACTTGAGATAATTTCAACAGACGATATGGGAGAAATTATGGCGGTAAAGCACAGGGATTACGAAATTTACGGACTCCAGTTCCACCCCGAAAGCATTCTGACCACAGACGGAGAAAAACTGCTGGAGAACTTTTTAAAAATAACAATGTAGTCAACTTAAAAATATTTACACTCAGCGGAATGTGTACTCGCCCTGTCATTCTGAGGGAGTGAAACTTACCCTCTCTGTCATTCTGAGGGAGCAAAGCGACTGAAGAATCTGAAAGGATAGCAGTAGTGCACAAATTGACATTATCAGGTTATAGGAAAGTATGATTTCTCTAACAAAGCAAGTGATAAAGGAAGGGGATTCCTCGACAAGCTCGGAATGACAATATGTTGCTCGGAATGACAGAGTACGGGTTCTCCATAAGTTGACGACATTAGTAAAAATATTAGTATAAAAATAGACAAATCAATATACAACGATATAAGATAAGGTGTGACAGTTATGATAAAAAAGGCTATTTCACAGGTGGTCAAGGGTGAAAACCTTGACCTTGAAACTGCAAAAACAGTAATGAACGAGATTATGAACGGCGAGGCAACAAACGCACAGATTGCCTCTCTGCTGACAGCAATGATGATGAAGGGCGAAACAATAGACGAAATAACAGCCTTTGCATCGGTTATGCGTGACAAGGCTCTCCACATCAACCCGAAGGGTGATGTTATGGAGATTGTAGGCACAGGCGGTGACGGTTCGGGAACATTTAACATCTCCACCACATCGGCATTTGTAATTTCCGCAGGAGGTGTGCCTGTTGCAAAGCACGGCAACCGTTCTATGAGCTCACAAAGCGGCTCTGCCGACTGCCTTGAAAATATGGGTGTTGACCTTTCAATCACTCCCGAAAGAAGCGAGGATATTCTAAACCAATGCGGAATGTGCTTTATGTTTGCACAGGGCTACCACAAGTCTATGAAGTATGTTGCCCCTGTTAGAAAGGAAATAGGAATACGCAACATCTTTAATATTTTGGGGCCTCTCACAAACCCTGCAAGAGCCAATATGCAGGTTATGGGTGTTTTCACTAAGGAACTTTGTGAACCTTTAGCACAGGTGCTTATCAACCTTGGCGTTAAAAAGGGTATGGTAGTTTACGGTCTTGACGGAATTGACGAGGCAACAGTAACGGACAAAACCTACTGCTGTGAAATTAAAGACGGAGAAATTAAATCCTACTACATCACCCCGGAAGAAATGGGACTTAAAAGATACAGTATGGATGAGCTTTTGGGTGGCGACGGAAAAGAAAACGCAGAAATCGCCATAGACATCCTCAAGGGCGAAACAGTTGGCGCAAAGAGGGACGCTGTCCTCCTCAATGCAGGAATCGCCTTTTATGTTGCCGGCAAAACCGACAGCATAAGGTCGGGAGTTGAATTGGCAGGTAAAATTATTGACGAGGGCAAAGCATTCAGCAAAAAGGAAGAGTTTGTTGCCCTTACAAGTGAATAGTGCGGTAAAAAATATGACAATACTAAATGAAATTGCAAATTACACAAAAGAACGATATAATGTTTTAGAAACAAAAGTTCCATTAAAAAAAATCAAAGCCAAAGCACTTGCTATGGACAACAACACTGGTTTTCCTTTTAAGAAGGCTCTTTCTCAGCCGGGAATTTCCTACATCTGCGAGGTAAAAAAGGCTAGCCCCAGCAAGGGTGTTATTGCAGAAGATTTCCCCTATTTGCAAATTGCAAGGGATTACGAAAATGCCGGAGCGTCTGCAATCTCCTGCCTTACAGAGCCAAAGTATTTTTTAGGCAGTGACAGATATTTAGAGGAAATTGCAAAGGAAGTGAAAATCCCTGTTTTACGCAAGGACTTCACAGTTTGCCCCTATCAAATATATGAGGCAAAGGTGCTTGGAGCATCTGCTGTTTTGCTGATATGTGCTTTGCTAACCGAAGATGAATTAAGGGAATATTTAAAGATTACCCACTCCTTGGGACTTTCCGCCTTGGTGGAGGCTCACACAAAGGAAGAGGTTATGACTGCCCTTTCTGTTGGTGCAGAGATTATCGGCGTAAATAACCGAAACCTAAAGGACTTTACCGTTGACCTTGACACCTGCATTAATCTGCGAAAATATGTGCCGAATGACATAGTTTTTGTTGGAGAAAGCGGAATAAAGGACAATAGCCACATTGAAAAATTAAGGTCAGCCGGAGTTGACGCTGTGCTTATAGGTGAAACCCTTATGAGGAGCAACAACAAAAAAGAGGCTCTCAAAAGCCTTAACGGTTCACCGCTTGCCCCACAGCCAGCCTCCCTTGTGTAAAGGGAGGGGGACCGCTTGCGGTGGAGGGTTTGTCCGCAGGCAGTTGTGGTTTAAGAAATACTTGGTTAGGAACTAAGCAAACATTGATAACAAGTAAAAGAGATAAGGAGAGAATAAAATGTCAAAAGGAAGATTTGGCAAACACGGGGGTCAGTTCATACCCGAAACCCTGATGAATGCCATAATTGAGTTAGAAGACGCCTACAACAAATACAAGGACGACCCGGAATTTGTACAGGAGCTTACCACACTCTTAAATGACTACGCAGGCAGACCGTCACGACTTTACTATGCGGAAAAAATGACAAAGGACTTAGGCGGTGCTAAGGTTTACCTAAAAAGAGAGGACCTTAACCATACAGGCAGTCACAAGCTGAACAATGTTTTGGGTCAGGTTCTCCTTGCCAAGAAGATGGGCAAAACAAGGGTAATTGCCGAAACAGGCGCAGGCCAGCACGGTGTGGCAACCGCCACAGCCGCCGCCCTTATGGGTATGGAATGTGAAATCTTTATGGGTAAGGAGGACACAGACCGTCAGGCACTCAATGTTTACAGAATGAAACTTTTGGGTGCAAAGGTACACGCAGTAACAAGCGGTACAATGACACTAAAGGACGCTGTCAACGAAACCTTCCGTGAGTGGACAAACAGAATTGACGACACCCACTATGTAATCGGCTCTGTTATGGGACCACACCCATTCCCTACAATGGTAAGGGATTTCCAAAGTGTTATCAGCAAGGAAATTAAAAGTCAAATCCTGGAAAAAGAGGGCAAGCTCCCCGATGTTGTAATGGCTTGTGTTGGTGGGGGAAGTAATGCAATTGGCGCATTTTACGAATTTATCCCCCACGAAGAAGTACAGTTAATCGGCTGTGAGGGAGCCGGCAAGGGTATTCACACCAAAGAAACTGCCGCCACCATCTCCACAGGCAGGGACGGAATTTTCCACGGTATGCACAGCTATTTCTGTCAGGACGAATACGGACAGATTTCTCCTGTTTATTCCATATCCGCAGGACTTGACTACCCCGGAGTAGGCCCTGAGCACGCATATCTTAACGACATAGGCAGGGCAAAGTATGTCCCTGTTACAGATGACGAGGCGGTTGACGCCTTTGAGTACCTTTCAAGAGTAGAGGGAATTATCCCGGCAATCGAGTCCTCACACGCAGTTGCCCACGCTATTAAGTTGGCTCCTACTATGGACAAGGACAAAATCATTGTTGTAAATCTTTCAGGCAGAGGCGACAAGGATGTAGCCGCCATTGCCCGTTACAGAGGGGAGGATATTTATGAGTAAAATTGCAGACGCTTTCAAAAAGGGAAAAGCATTTATTCCCTTTGTCACAGCAGGCGACCCAAGCCTTGATGTGACAGAACAGTTGCTTATTGAAATGGACAAAAACGGTGCTGACATCATTGAGGTTGGCATACCGTTTTCCGACCCTGTTGCAGAGGGAGTAGTAATTCAGGAGGCCGACATCAGGGCATTGGCAGGTGGAACTACCACAGACAAAATTTTTGAAATGCTCATAAAGGTTCGCCCAAAGCTTTCCTGTGCAGTTGCAATTATGACCTACATAAACCCTGTTTACGGCTACGGCACAGACAAGTTTTTGTCAAACTGCGAAAAGGCTGGTATTGACGCACTTATAGTACCCGACATTCCTTATGAGGAAAGAGATGTTGTAAAGCCTTACTGCGAAAAATACGGAGTTGACTTCGTCTCCTTCGTTGCCCCAACAAGCCACGACAGAATCAAGACCATTGCAAAGGATGCAACAGGCTTTATGTACTGCGTTTCTTCCCTTGGAGTTACAGGTGTAAGGCAAAATATAACAACCAATATCGGGGAAATGATTGACCTTGTAAAGTCTGTAAACGACATTCCCTGTGCCGTTGGATTTGGAATTTCCACACCGGAACAGGCAAAGGAAATGGCAAAAAATGCCGACGGAGTAATTGTAGGCTCAGCCATAGTCAAGATTTGTGCAAAATACGGCAAGGACTGTGTTCCCTATGTAGCCGACTATGTAAAGAGTATGAAAGAGGCTATTTCTTAAAAAAAGCCGAAAAATATTGCAAATAACAAAACCGAGCAAACTTTTTTAGTCTGCTCGGTCATTTTTATATCACCAAAAATTACTTAATATATCCGATTTTCTTCATTACCTTGTCAAGGGTTCTCTGGCTGAAGGACTGGGCAAAGTCATCTGCCTTTTTCCAGGTTTCCTCCATAAATGCTCTGTCCTTGATGATTTTGTCGTATTCGGCTTGAATTGGCTTTAGATGCTCAACAACAGCCTCGCCGACAGCTGTCTTAAAGTCGCCGTAGCCCTTTCCGTCAAAGTCCTTTTCAATCTGCTCCATTGTAAGTCCTGTAACAGCACCGTAAATTGTCATAAGGTTGCTGATACCCGGCTTATCCTCGCTAAAGCGAACAACAGCGTCATTGTCGGTGATTGCCCTTTTAAACTTTTTCATAATTGTTTCAGGTCTGTCAAGGACATAAACACATCCGTTTACATTCTCGTCACTTTTGCTCATTTTGTTTTCAGGATTTTGCAGTGACATAACCCTTGCGCCGTTTTTAGGAATAAATCCCTCGGGAATTTTGAAAACATTTCCGTAAATTCCGTTAAATCTTGTGGCTATATCACGGGTGATTTCAAGGTGTTGCATCTGGTCTGCACCAACAGGCACTTTATCCGCCTGATAAAGAAGAATATCAGCCGCCATAAGTGCAGGATATGTAAAAAGTCCTGCGTTGATATTGTCGGCATGCTTACGGCTTTTGTCCTTAAACTGAGTCATTCGTGAAAGCTCACCAAACTGTGTGTAACAGTTGAGAATCCATGCAAGCTGTGCGTGGGTTGTAACATGGCTTTGAATGAAGAACACACTTTTTTCAGGGTCAACACCGCAGGCAAGTAAGAGGGCATACATATCAAGAATATTCTTCCTCATTTCCTTTGGGTCCTGTCTTACTGTTATTGTGTGCAAATCAGCAAGGGCATAAAAGCAGAAATATTCATCCTGCATTTTCACCCAGTTTCTGATTGCTCCCATATAGTTTCCAAGGGTCATTGAACCACTTGGCTGTATTGCACTTAAAACGATTGGCTTTTTTTCTCCCATTTCTCTTTACCTCATTTAATAAATTTTTTTGCTGTTTCAGCAAGTAGCTTAATTCCCTTTTCAAGCTGCTCATCAGTTGGTGTTGAAAAGTTCACCCTGAAGGTGTGGCACTCAAGACTTTCATCAGTTAAAAATGCATTGCCCGGCACTACGCACACCTTGTTGAGGACAGCCTCTTTGCAAAACTGTGGCATATCCACATATTCCGGCAGAGTGCACATTGTAAAAAGACCACCTGTGATTTTGGAGTAGGTAATTCCAAGAGGAACTAAATACTTATCCATTAAATCCATCATATACTGTGCCTTTTTGCTGTATATTTTTCTAAGATTTTCAAGATGTCCTTCAAAATCATAGTTTGTCATAAATTCGTAGCACACCATCTGTGCCCACATATTTGTGTGAACATCGTTGCCCTGCTTACACACAACAAGTTTTTGGAAAACAGGCTTTGGTGCTATTACATATGCAACACGGATACCTGGGGAAATAACCTTGCTCATCGAGCCGGCATAAATTACAATTCCGTCTGTGTCAAAGCTTTTGATACAAGGAACATATTCTCCCGAATATCTTAAATCGCCATATGGGTTATCCTCCAGAATCATAACTCCGTACTCCTTAGCAAGGGCATACATCTTCTTTCTCTTTTCAAGGCTCATTGTAATGCCGGAGGGATTCTGAAAGTTTGGTATTGTATATATAAATTTTGCGTTTTTATTTTCCTTAAGTGCGTTCTCAAGGGCGGTCATATCCATTCCGTCACTTTCAACAGGAACACCCACAAGCCTTGCGTTATAACTTCTGAATGTGTTGAGAGAGCCGATAAAGGACGGTGCTTCGGTGATGATAACATCTCCCTCGTTAACTAGTGCCTTTGTCGTCAAATCCATAATCTGCTGTGCGCCTGTTGTAATGAGAATGTCATCCTCATCATTTCCCACACTGTGATTATCTTTCATATAGTCCATAAGGGTTTTCCTAAGAAGTGGATATCCCTCGGATATACCGTACTGCAAAACACCAATTGGATTTTCACTAAGCAGTTTTGCTGATATTTCTTCAATTTCCTTTACAGGAAAAGCCTCCGGGCTTGGATTACCGGCAGAAAGAGAAACAACCTCAGGGTCTGCGGCATATTTAAAAATCTCCCTTATTGCAGATGGTTTAAGAGTTTGTACTCTGTCGCTGAACTTATATTCCATTATGTTCCCACCTTCTTAACATTCTATTATAATATTTTATCACAATATTATGAAAAGTGCAATAAACGCCAACTTTAATGAAACACCGATTATCTTTCGGACAGATTGTGAAGCAAGATTTTTTGTAAGTTTGTTCCAAAAAAAGAAGTAATGCTGACGTACTCTGAGGATTTTTTAGGCAAAATATCGGAAAATATGCAAACAAGATATGTAAATAAATTTTATTGTGATTTATTCAGTTTTTCATTAATATGTTTTCTAAATTTTTGTTATTTTCTGTTGTAATTAATTCTGTTTTGTATTATACTAAATCTAAGTAGCTATATACTGTTTTAATATATAATTGTTTGACGAGGTAAATAGATGGCACAAAGAAGAAATTCAGATCGCAGACCCCGAACATATAGTGATGATTTTTATATTGGTATGTCAACAGAATACGGACAGCTCTCTACCGACCAACGTCGCAGACAAAGGGCAAGGAAGCGTGCTGCTGCACGCAGAAGAAGAAACAACAGGATTAAAATAGTTGTGTCCGGTGTTTTGCTTTTGGCAATTATTGTGACTATTGTTGTACTGATTTGCACAGGTATAAAGAGTTGTGTAAATGGTGACAGCACCCAGACAAACGGTTTTGAAACTGCAACTGTTTCCAACAATAACAAAAACAAAGATTCAACTACTCCTAAAAAGACTTCCGACGACGGCGATCCCCTCAGCTTTATTGTACCTGAAATTGAGGACGACAATTCAAAGGGTAGTTTCAGCAGTCAGAACGGTGCAGTATATCTCTGGAAAGACAGCGCATATGAAATCTTTGGCGCTTCTGCCGACAGAAGTGACATTTACTCCGATGTTATCAACGAGGCATCAACCCATCTTGGGGACGATATAAAGGTGTATAGCATTATGGTTCCGCTCCACGCTGAGATGAGTCTGCCACAAAGACTTAAAGATGATTCCGGTTGCACCAGCCAAGCCGACAATATTTACAATGCGTACAGCAAGTTTGAAAAGGCACAGCCTATCAATGTTTATAACACTCTGGCACAGCACAACAAAGAATACATTTACTTTAAGTCCGACCACCACTGGACTGGGCTTGGCGCATACTATGCCTATACTGCTTTTTGTGAGCAGACAAACCAAAAGCCTATGACAATCTCCGAAGAGGGAACTCACAAGATAGATGGATTTACAGGTTCTTTCCACACCTATGGCTCAGGGCTTTCCGATACAGTTTACTACTACGACTTGCCTTATAGCACAAGTTGTAAGATATATTCTTCTCCGGACTCTGAGGGACAGGATGCAAATATCTACTATGAAGCAGAAACCGGCGGAGAAAACTCCTACGGTGTATTCATCAACGGCGACCAACCTATTTTCACCATTGATTCAGAGTGCAACACAAACAAAAAAATTGCTGTTGTTAAAGAGAGCTTTGGTAATGCATTCGTTCCTTATCTGTCAGCGAACTACAGCCAGGTTCATGTTCTTGATATGAGATATTGTGGAATAACAGACCTTAAGCAGTATTGTAACGACAACGGTATTGAAGAAGTGCTGTTCATCAACAACCTTATGTCTGCAAATTCCGGCGACAGAATCACCGATTTGGAAAAACTGATAGGAAAATAAAAGCATAAACATAAAGAAACACTAAATTACGGGAGGTGAAAATCAATGCTTGCAAAAAAGGTAAAGGTCAATCTGTTTGGGCAGATAAGCGATATTCTTTACAGCGGATATATCACCGGGGATAACAACGAAAACATCAAAGCCTTTGTTATTTCCTCAAAAAGCATAAGCCAAAGCAGTGTATCAGGTCAGGTAATTGCCTCCATTGACCTTGAGGACAGCAGTGAACAACGTGTTGTTGTTGCTCCCGATAGGGAGATTTACTACGAGCCTCAGATACTGGATATTCTGAGCTCAGTGAACAACCTGAAGATTAAAGACATCAGCTGTCTTTACGAAAAAAGCTGTGGAGCATTGATATTCTACCGTAATAAACAGGGCGTTAGAGTTTTGCTTGTGAAAAACCATAACGGAAGATACTGGAGCTTTCCAAAAGGACATATGGAGCTTAATGAAACCGAAAAAGAAACAGCTATTCGTGAAATAAAAGAAGAAACCAATCTTGATGTGAAAATCATAGACGGGTTCAGAGAGGTTAGTGACTATTGCCCCTTTGGAAATATCAAGAAAAGAGTTGTGTTCTTTCTGGCACAGGCGTTCACAGATGATGTTATTGACCAGCCGGAAGAAATTGACAGCCACATCTGGGTGGATATTCAGCAGGCAAGAAAAAATTGCACCTATGAAAACGACCTTAGGGTTATTGACAAGGCAGAACTGCTGATAAACCAAAGCAAATAATGTACAAAGGATTAGAGGACTATGCAAAAACTAATTGCACAGTCCTTTTTTAACGAAAAAAATCTCCCTTTATAGGGAGATTTTTCATTTTAATATATATCTGATTTATCATTCTAAGAATGCAAAATCCTTGTCCTCCAAGAAATTATCCATACTCATACAGATGAGAACCTTGTCGAACTTACACTTTGACACTATTTCCTCACTTACGGACTTTTTGTAGTATCTCATATCCACCAATGTAATTTGAGAAAAATTCTCGCTTAAAAACGGTGTAAGGCTATGGCTAAAGCTGTCCTTTATTACAAGGAGATTTTCCTTGCCTTTATTATCGGGGTTTTTAATTGTGGTTACAGGGTTATTACCGTTTAAAAACACTGTATATTTGTCTGCACCCTTAAGCTGTTTTGGAAAATACATTGATTTGTAGGTTTTTGTCTTTCCATTTGAAGTGATTTCACAGGTGGATGAATTTTTCCTGTTTTTCCACACCTCAATAGTATCACTTTCGTTAAGCCAGAAAGCCGAAGTATTGTAGGTTGTGCCGTAAAAGCCCTCGGTTTTTTCAATATCAAAGGCACTCTTTTCCTTTGCCTTTATTCCCCACTGCTCACACAGATTCTGATATGCAAGGTAAGCACCACCTGTTGTCCAATGGTGGTCAGTTTTGTAATAAATCTGTGTGTCATTTTTCTGGCTTTTAAAAGTATCCCTTAAGTCCACAAAAGTAAGTCCATCTCTCTGACAGGAGGACCGTATTGTGTTGTAATAATTGTCATCCAGATAATCCTTATGGACATAGGGTAGCTTATCGTCCATAATATATCCCGTTGATGGAACTATCATAACGGTAGTATTTATGCCTGTTTTCTCCTTAAAATCCGCTGTGACAGCAAGATTAAGGTCAAGGCGAGAATCAGTTGCAGGTT
>JBJEPA010000291.1:0-3326 GCA_051880995.1 Ruminococcus sp. | reverse complement strand
AACTACCCAGATTACCATAAGAGAGAATTTTTTTAAATCTTTGTAATTCTTATCTAATGTCTCTGTAACTAAACTGTTTCCAATACCAGCTGTGCAAGCACCCAACAAAATATTTATAATTCCGATTACTGCTGTCATAATAAAATAGTAATTCTGATATATTGCCAACATTGTCAGTCCGATAAAAGAAGAAATTACAATAGTATCAGCAGAATTAACTATTGTATAGCCGAGTTTTGCTGTAAACAAATCTCTAATTCTGCCATTAATTCTCTTTACTTCTTCCTTAGGAAGTTTTCCTTTTGGGTCATATTGCGGATACAACTTCTTAGAGGCAATAGCAGTAGAAATATTTGCAAATATCTGAGTCAGCAAAATAGCAATCACATAATAGTAGTAATTATGAAAAATAAATAATGCACCGATTTGCAAAGCATACTTTACAGTATCCGTAGCGATAGTAACCTTGCTGACAACATCATTACGCTGATAACCCTGTAAGATACTGTTTCTATACGCAAACAACCAGTATGTAAGCACCGTAGCTCCTAAGTTGAGCAGATAGAGAACATACACATTAATGTCGGACGGTATATCACCCTCAATCAAATTGGGAATGAAAGGAACAATCAGTACTCCTCCAACCAATACAACTGCACCGATTATGCGATAATACCACTTGTACAAATTGATAAGTGCACATATTGTTCTATGATCATCCTCGGCAATGGGTTTGTACATACTGAACACCATTGCACTGCCAACTCCCAGTTCAGCCAGATTAAGGACTTGCAAAATTGAAGTAAACAAACTGTTTAGACCAAGATACTGAACACCGAGGCAGTAAATCATAGCCGTCCTCATCAAAAACGGCAACAATATCTGATACAATTTTAGTGCTGTACCGAAAATCATATTTCGCTTTGCATTTTTAGTGCGCTCTATTTTCATTAATTTGCCTCCAATAATTGGGATTATCTATTCTTTACACCCATTCTATTTTCCTAAATTATTTTTCAAAAATTCTTTAGACTTTTCCTGCATTTGGGTAAATTTATCGTTTATTCCCTCAACCTCTTTGTCCTTTATACTCATCATATAGTCAACATTTAGATTTTCACTATAACAAAATCTTTCAGAAGAATTAAACATATCCAAAAGAGAGGTAACACGGGAATCCATTTTACCTGACCCTTTTCTTGAAAAAACAAAATACTTAGTTTTGAATATATTAGAAAAAACTGTGGCATGAAAACTATCTGTAATTACATATTCTGCATTCTTTATTATTGAAATAAATGAGTCAGGACCGGCATCAAATATCCTCACATCACCAAATGTGAAATCAGAAATATTTGTATAACTTAAATGTGGAAATGAAACAATAGGCAGTTTCGTTTTTTTAGAAAATTCCTTTGCAATCTCCCTCATATTGCTATTGGCTCCAATAAAGAAACAAAAGATATACTTTCCCTTTATATCATAGGGTTTGGCAATTTTTTCCCATTGACTTCTGTCAAGCAAAAGGGTTGGATCAAGAGTCCATTCTATACTCTGACCTGTTTTAGAAGACAAGGTTTTGGCACAATCCTGCTCCCTCACGGAGATTCCTTGAAATCTTGAAAGTGAATTTTTCACTATTTCCCTTTGCTCATCAGTCAAATTTGTGTTTGGCATACTGGATGCATAGGAGATTTTGGGTATTTCTTCCGGAACAAAGTCAAGGAAATGCTCGGGGTGGTACCAATCCATATTCCACACCTGGTCACTGCCCACAATGAAGGCATCATAGTCTTTTACAGACTCAGAGATGTTATCTTCGGTATAGACTGTTTTTGAATGAGGTACGATGGACTCAAATTCTTCAAACGCTTTAGCACGCTTTTGTTTATTTCTTTTATTAAATAAATATAAAACATTATATATACTTAACTTAATTTTCGATTTCAAGCTCTTGTTCTTAATAGTCTGAAACCCATACGGGTCAAATCCGTGGTTAAAATCCCAAGAAAGCTGTTCTGATTTGTAACCGCAATCATTAAGATATGTAGATAAAGCATAAGCCTGAAGTAATCCACCATAATTGTGATTCTTATAATATAATGTGACTATTCCAATCTTCTTCATAGTTATTTTATTCCTCTTTTACTAATAAACACGGTGGCCATTCCCCAAAAAATAAAATAGCTTTCACCTAATAATTCAAAGGCTTTGTCATCCTACCTTTGAATACTTACCCTCTTTTGAACATACCGGTTTTAATAAAAAACTTAAGTATAACAAATGTTACTCTATCCTTAAAACGCCAGTTTTTACGTTCTATATATTCCTTTGGGATTGTTGACAATATTTTTAGTATTTCTTTTCTCCAGAACAATCCATTTATATTTTTTTTGACAAATGTTTTTCTATAATAAAGGCAACAGGTTTGGGACAATGGAATTGTAATCGTCAATATATCCTCTTTGGGACAATCTAATTCTTTTAATATTTTATAAATCCTAGACCACCCCAATAACATAGAGTACATCCTATCCGTTATTCCCTGATGTACTGCACTGTTAGAGGTTTGCCTATAACCGTAAAATTCTGACGAAATAAAACACGCAGTATCAATTTTTCTCAAATATTGTAAGACAAATATCTCATCCTCTAATATAGAAATATCTGTTTCAAAATAATTCTTCGGTTTGGCATCAATAATGGACTTATAGAACAGTTTATTCCACAAATAGCCTTTACACATATCATTGCATAACACATTATGTATAGCTTCATCCTTAGTCCATATACTTCCCTTATCTGCTGTAATGTAAAAATCCTCATTATCTGTGTTTTCAAAAGAGTGATATCCACAAATGCATAAATCAGCTTCTTTGTTTTCCAACTCTGCCACCATTTTTTCAATTTGATTAGGATGAAAACAATCATCAGCATCGCAAAAAGCAATCAACTCACCTTTTGCAATCTCCAAACCCGTATTTCTTGCTATACTTACCCCTTCATTTTGTTTGTGTACAACAATCACTCTGTTATCATTCTTTGCGTAAGAATCACAAATGTTTTTGCTTAAATCCGTTGAGCCGTCATCAATTAACACAACTTCTATTTTGGGGTATGTCTGATTCAAAATACTTTTGATACATTCTTCCAAATATTTTTCAGCATTATATACCGGTACAATTACTGTTACTAATTTCATTTCAATACTCCTAAGTTATGCTGATGCAACGACTTTTGATTAACTTTTTCGCTTCCAAAAGCAATCATTGCTAATAAAACAAGGAAATATAGTCTAAATGTAACTTCCACCATTGATAGAACTA
>JBJEPA010000290.1:0-3342 GCA_051880995.1 Ruminococcus sp. | reverse complement strand
CAATTCCGCCAAAGAAACCGCTGATTTTGTCCCATATCCAAGAGGCACAATCGGATATACCTTTCCAAATACCCTTGATTAGATTACCGCCGATTTCTACAAACTTTCCAACACCCTTGCCAAAGGCCTTTACAAGACTTGCGATGATTTTCGGCACTGCCTTAATAAGTCCCAGAATAATCTTTGGCATGTTCTTAACAAGCTCAACAACAAGTGTTATGCAACCCTCAATAAGCTGTGGCAAAGCATTAAGCAGTCCGTCAATGATGGCGGCAATAACGCTGGGTAATGCCTCAATCAAGCCTAAAATGATTTCAGGCAGATGGGTTACTAACTGAACGATTAGTTCTATTGCACCGTTAATCAACTGTGGTAAACATTTAATTATTGCTTTCACAACAGATGTAATTATCTTTGGAAGTGCCGAAATCAAGCTTTTTATGATTTTGGGAAGTGCTTTTACAATTCCTAAAATCAGCTTGATTGCACCCTCAATTATGGTGGGCAGACAGTCCAGTATAGCCTCTATGATTGTGGGGAGTAAATTTACAAGTGCATCAATAATGGTTGTAATTAGGTCGGGGAGTGCGTCAACCAGCATAGTAATTAATTCGGGAAGTGCCTCAACAATTCCCGTGATAATTGCAACTACACCTTGTAGGATTACGGGGAATAATTCGGTAATGGCACTTACTACCATTTCAATTATCTGTGGGAGCATTTCTACAATAGCACTGATTATGTCGGGGAGTGCCTCCACCACTGCATTTATCAGTTCTGTTATGCCCTCAATAACCATTGGCAGCGACTCCATAAGGGCATTTATCAGTGACTCCAAAATCACCGGTATTTGTTCAATTAAAACAGGGATAGCATCAATTATTCCCTCAATGAGTGCTAACACAACCTCTACTCCGGCATCTATAAATGAACTTAAATTACTGACAAATGCATTAATCATTTCAGTAACCACAAGAACAATCTGTGGTATTAACTCCGGTAAGGATTGAGATATACCTTCCATTAGTGAAACCAACACCTGCATACCCACAGTCATAATTTGGGGTAACAAAGAAAACAGTGTTTCAATTAGCTGTTTAACAACTCCTGTTGCCACTGTTGCCAGTTCTGGTATTGCCCCAAGGATACCCTCAGCAAGAGAAGTGATAATGAGTGGTGCACTTTCAAGTATTGCCTCTGCAATAGTGCCGATTAACTCAACCGCCTGTGGTATCATTTGTGAAACAGTTTCTATTACGGAAGTAACACCGCTTTTTATTTCTTCGCTTGCACCTTTATTCCCTGCAACAAGGTCGGAAAAACCATCGGTAATTTGGGTGATGCCCGGGAGCAACTCCCCAACCATACTGTTTTTCAGTCCGTTTAATGTGCCTTTCATTTTAGTAAGGCTATCCTGAAATTTGGCACTTGCGGAAACAGCGTCATTACTCATTACCACTGCGTAGTCCTCTGCCTCTTGCTTAAGGGCATTTGTTTCTTCTGCTGTCAGATTAAGCACTGCACCCATATCCGTTGCAGATTTACCCAGTAGCTTATTGGCGGCAGAGGTTCTCTCTGCCCCTGACTTCATATTCTGCAAAGCAGAAACTACGAGGCTTAATTGTTCGTCTTGGCTTTTTCCGTTAAGGTCATCAATGGTAAGTCCAACGGCAGACAGCTTTTCCACAGCAGAGTCAGAGCCTTTTGCGGCGTCTGTTATGACGCTTGACAGCTTTTTCATACCGCCCTGCAATCCGTCAACATTGGCACCGCAACGCTCAAACACATATCCCCATTTTTGATATGACTCTGCACTGATACCTATCTTCTGTGATGTTTTGTCTATCTTGTCACCGGACTGTGCCACATCATTTGCAAGGCTCCACATTTTCTTACCGGCAGCCACAGCAGCCGTTCCAATGGCGGCCATTGTTGCACCCAAAGCCACACCGACTGCTTTTACGCTACTGCCAAGTTTTGAAAGTTTACCTTTTGTTTCGGCGCTTTCGTCACCCACATCATCAATCTTTTCAGCAAATTTATCGGCATTTTTCGTTGCATCTTCAAGGTTGTCCTCGGCATTTTCAAGAGCCTTGTTGTTTTCCTTAACTTCTCGTTCCATACTGTTTAGAGAAGCCTCTGCGTTGTTAAGCTGAATTTGCCAATTTTGAGTTCGCCTGTCGTTCTCCCCAAAGGAAGAGGATGCGTTATCAAGTGCTGACTTTAGTGTAGCTATCTTCTCCTTCTGCTTTTCAATCTGCCTATTCAGAACTTCATTTCTTGCTGTCAGACCTTCAACAGACGAATCATTCTTGCCAAACTGTGACTGAACAAGTTTCATTTCCGAACCCAGTACCTTAAAGCTACGGTTAATATCGGACAAGGCACTTTTAAATTCCTTTTCTCCTTCAACACCAAGCTTGATACCAAAGCTGTCTGACATAAATTCACCTCCTTAAAAGGGCACAAAAAAAGAGCCTTATAGGCTCTGTGGGTATAAGAAAAGCACCTCAAACGAGATGCTGAATGTTGAAAATATTTAACTTTCTAAATATTCGTGTGGTGTTGGTTTATAATCTTCTGTGTAATATTTTTTATACTTGGATTGTTTTTGGTTCGATACTAATTCATCATTATCAAATTCTTCAATGGGTTCTGTGGAAATGGCATCCATCAATATTTTTTCAAGATGTTCAAATTCTGAATATTCTCCAAAACAACATAATACAAAAGCATTTCTTACATATCCGGCGCTTGATGCCATAAGCTCATAATCAAAGTAATAGCCATAATGTTCAACGAATAATGCTATTAGCATAACAGTTGTTCTTGTATTTCCTTCTCTAAATGGGTGTACTTGCCATATTAAAGGAAAAAGATGTGCAATTTCCTTTGCAAACTCCTCGTGCGTAAGACTTTTCCAGTCAACAGCATTTATTTTGTCCCAAGCTGTATTTAGGTCATTATCAATGGTATCCCAATTTGAATACCAAACACTTTTTCCTGCAAGTATTGATTCACGCTTTTGAATATTAATTTCTCTGTACTTACCCGCCCATTCATAAACATCACCAAATAATTCCTCATGAAGTTTACATACTCCTGTCGGTGAAAAGTCAGAAAAACCACTGTTGTATAGAAGTGCCATTCTTGTGCGAACCATCATTGACTCGGCAGTATCCAGTGCATTTTCATCTGTGATACCAAGTTTGTTTTTTAGCACATTGCTGTTATCCTGAAGATAAATATCATATTTACTCATATTAAACCTTTGAACACATAGAGAGCATAGCTGATGTCAACTCTTTGTCTGATAATTCTCCGTTTGCCCATTTTTTGAAA
>JBJEPA010000289.1:0-3350 GCA_051880995.1 Ruminococcus sp. | reverse complement strand
ATTTCCAAGAAAACTACCGTGTATCAAACTTATTTCACAGCGGTGACAAAATAACCGTGAGAATAGTAACAGATACCCCGCCAAAAAATTACGCACCAAAACCCGTATCGCCTACACTTGAGGATTTATATTTATATGTTTTTGAAAAGGGGAAATAGGAGGATAAAATGAAAAAAATACTTTCTGTAATACTACTTTCAACTATGGTTTTATGTATTTTTTCAGGCTGTAGTAGTGGAGGGGATGACACCAAGGTTACTATGCCCACATTGACTACTACTGAAACTACTGTAACAGAAACAACTACTGAGGGGAATACAACAGAACCAGTAACAGAAGAAATTGAAAGAGTTGACCCCAAAAAAGTAAAAGTGATTCCTATTGATGTTGACCCTTCCGCAAGGGGAAAATGTCTCCAAGAGGATATAAGCGGTTTTAGGGATTTGGTGTACGATATAGGAGAGGACGAAAACGGAAATGTAAACACCTATACATACGACGGTGGATATATGACCTTCCATGTTGAACTTAGTGCAGAAACTAACAAAACCGTATCAATGGGTGTGTACCTTACGATTTCGGGAGTACAGATTCCTTTTATTATGCGCCAGTGCTCAGATGCATCTTTTGAAACAGAAATTGGCGAAGAAACATCAAAGGACACCTACCATCAACTGTGGTTTTCGGACAAAAACAACTACTATTTCTTAGTGAAGTTTAAGCCGGATATGTTCAAGAAGGGTGATACAATTTATCCTCAGTTAGTTTTCGTGGGTAATGACTCATATCTACCGGACAAGGACGGTACAGTGGATTATGGTGCAAGGATGCCGTTTGAAAGTCACGGTGTAAAAGTAGTTGCAAAGTGTGACGGCGAGAAAACCACACCGGAGGTTGACACAGAATACACCACAGAGCCTATGCCAAGTGACTATTATGACGACAACGACAATGGATATCCCAAAATTACTTTTGATACTGTGGAGGGATACGGCTTTCAGAAAATCAGCAAAAGTGATGATGTAACATATAAAATTACAGGTTATACAGCAAACTTTCCTGTTGTTGATGAATTTGCCAATCAAAAGGTGCGATTATATGTACTTGTAAATAACAAGCTGTACCCTGCGTTTAACGGAAAATATTATTGTGATATGACTATGAATGAATGTACTTATTACTACAAGAATTTTACTGTTAAGGGCAAAGACCTTGAAAAAATGAACAGTGTAATGGTATGTGCCTGTCGTTTTCAAAAGACAGAAGCTGACGGTGGCGACAGTTTGATTTCTACAGAACCACTATATATACAGGTGAATTAAGGTGTCGAAATGAAAGAGCTTGAACTAAAATCAATTTCAAAATCCTATGGAAAGAAACAGGTGCTTAATAACCTATCCTGTAAATTCGGAAAAGGAGTTTATGGGCTATTAGGACCAAATGGCGCCGGAAAAACTACACTTATCAGCATTATAGTAAACATCCTTAAAGCAAACAGAGGGGAGGTGATTTTCGGCGGTGAAAAAATAGAAAAGCTGGGAAAAGAATACTTTAGAAATATTGGGTATCTGCCTCAATATCCTCGCTTTTATTCTAACTACACAGCACAGGAATTTCTTGAATATATTGCTGTTATTAAAGGTCTGAAAAGAGATGTGGCGAAGAAAAGAATTGACGAGCTTTTTGAATTTGTAAATCTTCAAAATGACCGCAAAAAGAAGGTAGGTGCATATTCAGGTGGTATGCGTCAAAGGCTTGGTGTTGCACAGGCAATAATAAATAACCCCCAAATTCTTATTCTTGATGAACCTACAGCAGGTCTTGACCCAAAGGAAAGAATACGGTTTCGCAATTTGATTTCAAGTATCAGTCAAGATAAAACAGTTATTCTTGCAACACACATTGTTTCTGATGTTGAGTATATGGCTAAAGAGGTTGTTATGCTTGATAAGGGTAGGTTTGTATGTAATGACACACCTGCAAATCTTATTAACTCAATAGCAGATAAGGTGTGGAATATTAATGTGCCTGAAAATGCTATTGATGAATGTATGGAAAAGTACATTGTCAGCAATGTTCAGCATACAGATAATGGATTTTTGATAAAAACTGTTGGCGACAAACCCTCAGCAAATGCCACACAGGCATCTGCTACGCTGGAAGAGGTGTATCTTTATTACATATCTGAGGGTGACACAAAATGAGAATAATCATCAGTGAGCTAAAAAAGCTCTTTAAAAGTAAGATTATTATAGTTGCCTTACTGCTTTTTATTGCCCTTGACTTCACCAATATTTACAGAAATTATAATGTTTCCTCAGGCTTTAGGGATATGTCAAAGGTGGTGACTGAGGCAAGGGTAGTCTTACAGAAAAATCTTGACGGAAAGATTACCGATGATAAGGTTAATCTCATTAAAACTCAGGTGGAAAAGCTGAGTAAACTTGAAGCCGGAGAATTTTCCCGGCAAAAAGAACCTGACAGTCAGTTTATGACAGGCTACGCCTATTATGATTCCTACCTATGGGGAATTTTTAATAATTACCTTGACCACGGTCAGCAGTACTCAGAAGAACTGTCAGAAAAATTAGATACAAGCAAAGAAAATATTGATTACTATAAGGGTAGAAATGATTATTATGTGCGGGAAAATACCCTGTATCAGGACACTTACAGCGGACGACAAATAGAGGAAATTTACGATACAGAAAATTTGCCCTACTATTTTCAATATAGTTTTTCTGCAATCTTAATAATTATTATGCTTCTTCTCGGTGTTGTGCCGGTGTTTTCCGGCGAATGTGAGTCCGATATGGATATTATTCTTAACACCACACCATTGGGAAGAAGAAAGACGATTCTGGGCAAAATATCTTCAACCCTGATTTATACTGTGTTGGTGACTCTGATTTTTTCAGCTTGTGATTTTATAGCATTTTTGATTTTCGGAAATATGGATGGACTTAACCAAAAACTATATGCTTTGGATATGTTCAATTACACTCCTGTGGATATGAAGGTATGGCAGTTTATCCTTGTGATGTTTGCAATAAAACTTCTTGGTATGATAATACTTTCCCTTGTATTTCTGCTTTGCTCAAGGCTGTTTAAAAATTCGGTGACGCCGTTTATTGCGGGAATGGTTATTTTCGTTTTGCTTATGCTGTGCAGAACTCTGTTTACCACCCACACAGGGGAAGTCCTCAATATGCTTAATCCTGTGTCACTGATTATTTATTACAGCTACTTTACCTCTTTTTCAGTTGTTAATATTTTTGGAAATCCTGTTTTTATGTATCAGCTTTCCGTAATTTCAGGAATATTAATTATGACTTCTTTGATTTTACTTA
>JBJEPA010000288.1:0-3357 GCA_051880995.1 Ruminococcus sp. | reverse complement strand
AGAGGGTGAAAAAAATGAAAAAAGCCAAAAAATGTGGAAAAGTCTCATTAGTTTTTCTTCTTTGTCTTTTAATGCTGATTTGCTCTATTCCTATGGGCACAGCTGCAGAACAAAGGCCATCAAGCAGTGTTGCCGATACAACACAGCTAAGGCAAAAGTATCTGAAAAAAGATGAGGCAACCAGAACCTTGTACCCCAACGGTGCAGTAATGTTTCCGCTCAGTAGCTCTGAACTGAAAATGAAGGAATTTTACTCCTTTGATGTGTTCAGACAGGGAGGAACAAAGGGCAAGGCTACTGTTAAGGTGAGTACAATCGACCTTACAGCCGAGTATGGTACAGATTACAATATCTATACCACTAACGAAATAAATGCAGACCCTGTAAAGGGCAAGGCAAACCCTTATTATGCTATACAAAATTATAGCTTTATCCCTGTTGAAGGAGAAACCGAAACAGAGTATAAGGCAGATGAGGACAGTGAAGACGCAAAGGAAATGCGAAAGTCCATAAGTGAGTATAACGACACTGTCAACAACGAGGTAATGCCCACTTCATCTTCCTTTAATCTCACCTTTGAGGATGGCGAGAACGTCAGGACAATTTACATAGAAACACTTAAAAGTAAGTATGTGCGTGACGACCTTCAGTTCTACCTATCGGTAAGCAATCCCAAGAATTGTGAGGTTGGCGAAGTAACCACATCTATGTTCACAATTAAGGAAGAAAGGGAAAAGCCTGAATCCTATGTTGCTGTTAAGGATGCAAAGGTTAATCCAAAGGCAGGAGAAGCCTATGTTAAGATTAACCGTACAGGTAACCTTGGCAAAACAGTAAACTTTACCGTAAAGACCAAAGAGGGCTCTGCAAACGGTGTTGAAAATTATAAAGCTGTTTGCAAAAGCCTTACATTCCTGCCGGGTATGACGGAGATAAAACTGCCTGTTCCCCTTACCGATGCAAAGAATAATACATACTTTAATGTAGTACTTGAGGATGTTTCCGGTGCTAAGGTTAAGGACAACAGCGGAAAGGTGCTTATATCCTCCGGTGCAAGTGTTCTAAAAAATGAAACAGGATACAGCAAAACAGACACAGGATATGGCACATACAAAATAGACGGTATCCGAAATGTTGAGTTTGTGGATTTGTCAAAGCTTGAAAACTCCAGGCGGTTAGGAAGCAAGCAAAATAAAGGGGTCTTTAAATATCTTGATAACAACCATGCGAAAATAGGCTATAACGGAGGTGCGTTTAATTATCGCCACCATGCCTTATCCGTACGTATGCCTGATAAGATAGAGTTTACAGGTGTTGATAAAATCCACATAGCATTTAAAAACTGCGGTGGCTCAACTGCTTGGGACAATGCCGCTATTTGTATAACAGACTTTGACCCACTGTCTTGTTCCGAAAGCAATTGCGATTGGATGGTTTACCCAGATACTTGGTATAACTTTAGTTGGAATCTCACTAATATAAGCTCATCTAAGCTGTACAAAGAGACTAAGGTGCCGGATCAAGTTAGCGGTATAAAACACTTGTTCTATGTAGTGCATAAGGGTCCATTTCCAGGTAGTTGCGGTGTTGAATTCTTTAATGAGGGCTATAACGGAACTTCCTATGAGAACAATACCTACCTTAAGCTGAAAAAATATACTGTTAAAATTAAAGATAACAACAACAATGTTATGATGTACAGAGATGGAAAACTGCAAAGTGTGAAGAGCGATGCATACTCCGACCTTACCTTTAACTCCCTGACAAGCAAAGATAAGTTGACCAGTGTTGATATGTACAGAGGCGAAAGTGCAAGTTTTTCCTACGCTTTGGATAACTCATTCAAGGGAAAACTGAGGATTGTAGGATACCGCCTTTACAATGACGGAAATTATACTCAAACCATAAGCTGTGACGGAGAACAGTTTACTCTTTCGTTAAAGCTCCTGAATGATTACAGTTCATATATAAAGGACAATACAATTACTGTAGAGCCGGTTTTCCGGACTGTTGATTCAGAGGTGCAAATCCAAAGCTACGAATACTATGGTGCAGATGACGACAATACAGGTCTTTCTTTTAAGGAAAACAGCGACAAGACCTCAGGCGTTGTTACATACAATGAAAAAACCATAGGAACACTAAAATGGAACAGCACAAAAAGGGAAAATCAGAGCGATAAGTACAATGCCCTTGAGGGTGATGATGTAACCTTTACATACACCCCTGACCCAAGCTGTACAGAAAAGTGGGTACCATCATTTATTGTCAGACAAAATGATAACGAGGATATGCTTTCAAGCACAACTCCTCAGATTATTAACGCAACAAACAATAAATGCTCAGTAAGAATAGACAAGGGGCATGTGCGTATAAGACCTATGTTTGACATAAGCGGACTTACAAAGCTTGTTGTGAAAAACCCCGGAGCCGGACTGGACTACACGGGCAAAGGCTCCCCTATGGAAACAATAGATTCCTCTACAAGGGAGGCAACAGTAACGGGATATTACAGTAATAACACCAAGGTGGATTTCTCAAAAACTCCTGTTGGAAATATTGTCACCTTTAGTGCAACGCCAAAGGAAGGATACAGGGCAAAGTGGCAGTACACAGACAGCGCAACCTCAAAGGTGAAAACCTACTACGGTACAGACTTCTTCTATGCCGTACAGTATGCAAATGAGGTTAACGACAACTATGTAAGTCTTACATTTGAAAAAACAGACAATTTGGATAGGTACAGCGTTGGTGTTACAGGAAAGGTTTTAGCCAAAAAAGGAACCATAATATGTCCCGGCAGTGATGAAATAACCCAAAAGGACGAGGATTATGTTCCGGCTAAAAACAGTACCCTGATGTTTGGTAGCTGTATGTCACTTTCCGATTTGGCAGGTAACTTCCTGCTTAAGCAGTATGATACAAAGGACCCCGGAATAGCTATACTTGCAAATATTGAAGTTTCTCCTGATGAGGTTCACAGGGTTCTTGCCTACTATAACGGACACTACTATATCCGTGATATAACAATTAAGGACTGTCTCAACCGGGATAATACATCCATAAATCTTGATATAAGACTGCCCTATAAGACATACGGAATAACACCAACGGACGTTACTGTAACAGATTCAAACACTACCTATTCTTCATCAGTTACACTTTATGACAAGACTGTTTATTCCATAAAGGTTGATTTTGACCGCAGCAGCGAAAGCACAGATAAGCCTGTAAATATGGCTACTTTTGTGGTTGAAAGAGATGGTCTTGATGTGGAAACCTTTAATGAAGAAATCGATGAAACTTCTTCAACAGTTACATTAAAAAATCCTTTGTGTGAGTCTGTAAAATCAAAAG
>JBJEPA010000287.1:0-3361 GCA_051880995.1 Ruminococcus sp. | reverse complement strand
ACTCCATACATAAAAATCACGGTAATCTCCTTTGTTGTATCTTGCATTTTGGAACCACTGATGCTTATTAGATGTGTGATTTACAACAAGGTCAAGTATAACCTTGATGCCATTTTCGTGGAGGGTATCAAGCATATTGTTGAAGTCATCCATAGTACCAAAGTCCTGATTAACTGCTTTGTAGTCGGTTACATCATATCCGTGGTATGAATCACTTGGGTTGATTGGAGTAAGCCATACAACACCTACATTAAGGGACTTTAGATAATCAACTTTTTCAGCAATTCCGTTAAAGTCGCCACATCCGTCGCCGTCGCTATCATAGAAAGAACGAACAAAAATCTCGTATCCTATTGAGGATGTTCTCCAGTCGTTATCAACAGTCTTTGGAAAATTCCTTATAGTTTTATTGAGATACTTTTGTATAGCGGTTACATCCCTAACGTTTATCTCTCCATCGTCATAAACATCACACAGGGAAGAATCAAGGCTTAAAGAAGAATCAACTAAAGCTTTTTGAATAAGGGTTGCATCCTTTATGTTAACCTCTCCGCTTTTGTCTGCATCACCGACTTTAGCGGTAGATGAACTGGTGTTTGTTTCTTGATTTTCTACTTCCTCTGCACCAACAGGCAGGGTAGAAATCACACAAAACATCATAATCAAAGCCATAAAGACAGACAATAATTTTTTGCTCATATATTTTACCTCCGTATTTTTACTGATAAAGTGTACCAGTAAACAGTTATTTATGTACATCTTAATTATATAACATTTACACAGGTTTGGGCAATACCAATAATTAAAAAATATAAAAATTTACAATTTATTTTTAGTATTAATTAATGTTCCAACATTTCTATCTATTTTGCACATTAATTTAATTTCCACTTGATAAAACATAGTGTTTATGTTAAAATGATGGAAAGCTATTTATTAACTTTTTGTAAACTTAAGGAAACACTGATTAAATCATTTGCACAGAAAGGGCTGTCAGATTTTTTCGTCAGGTTGTACAAATAAACCGCAGTAATACTCACGTATTACCAGGATTTTTGGGGCAAGTTGACGGATAATATGCAAACAAGATGTGTAAATTAATTTAATTGTGATTTATTCAGTGGTTCCTGTATCAAGGAGGAATTTTTATGAACACCGGTACAATCATTACCTATTTAGCCGCCGGTGGCGGTGTAATTGCACTAATCTACGCCATTATTCTGGCACTGAGAATTAACAAAAAAGACTCTGGTACAGAAAGGATGAAAGAAATTGCCGCCTCTATTAATGAGGGTGCAAAGGCTTTTTTATTTTCTGAGTACAAAATTCTGGTTGTTTTTGTTGCTGTTGTTTTTGCTGTAATAACCATTGTGGGCATTGTGACAGGCAACGACACACTTAACTGGAAAACTGCCCTTGCATTTTTATGCGGTGCTGTTTTGTCAACCATTGCAGGGTACTGCGGAATGAGCGTGGCTACAAAAGCCAATGTTAGAACTGCAAATGCCGCAAGGAATAAGGGTCTTAACGGTGCACTTTCCGTTGCATTCAGCGGTGGTGCTGTTATGGGTATGTGCGTAAGCGGTCTTGGACTTTTAGGTGTTTGCCTTATTTATGCTTTTACAGGTGACGACAACATTTTGTTTGGTTTTTCACTTGGTGCTTCTTCTATTGCTTTGTTTGCTCGTGTTGGAGGTGGTATTTACACCAAAGCTGCTGACGTTGGTGCAGACCTTGTTGGTAAGGTTGAGGCAGGAATACCTGAGGACGACCCACGAAACCCTGCAACAATAGCAGACAATGTTGGCGACAATGTTGGCGATGTTGCCGGAATGGGTGCTGACCTTTTTGAAAGCTATGCAGGCTCTCTTATCTCTGCAATTTCACTTGGTGTTATTGCTTTTAGCGGAAGTTCATCTTGGAAATACGCAGTATTCCCATGCTTGCTGTCTGCAATAGGACTTATTTCTTCCATTATCGGAACTTTCTTTGTTCGTGGTAAAGACGGAAAGAATCCTCAAAAGGCTCTTAACACAGGCTCATATGTTGCATCAGCACTTGTTATTATTGCATCTATACTTTTAAGCTACTTTATGCTTGGCTCTTTTAAGTTTGCCATTGCAATTATTGCAGGACTTATTGTAGGACTTTTGATTGGTACAATTACAGAGATGTACACCTCTGAAAAATTCCCATTCGTTAAAAAAATTGCTAAACAAAGTGAAACAGGCTCTGCAACAACAATCATCAGCGGTATTGCCGTTGGTATGCAAAGTACACTTATCCCAATTATCCTTATAGGTATTGGTATATTTGTTGCTTATTTTGTAACAAATGGAACAGGTGAAGCCGGAACTTCCGGTATTTACGGAATTGCTCTTGCCGCTGTTGGTATGCTTTCAACAACAGGTATTACTGTTGCTGTTGACGCATATGGTCCAATAGCTGACAACGCAGGCGGTATTGCTGAAATGAGTAAGCTTCCTAAAGAAGTAAGGGATATTACAGACTCCCTTGACGCTGTTGGTAACACAACAGCCGCCATTGGTAAAGGCTTTGCCATTGGCTCTGCTGCTCTTACAGCACTTGCACTGTTCTTCACCTTTGCTCAAAAGGTTGGTGTTACAAGCATTAACATTATGAACTACAAGGTTGTTATCGGTTTGCTTATCGGTGGTATGTTACCATTCCTATTCTCTTCCCTTACAATGGACAGCGTAAGTAAAGCAGCTCAGAAGATGATTGAGGAAGTAAGACGACAGTTTAAAACAATACCGGGTATCCTTGAGGGTAAGAGCAAGCCGGACTACAAGAATTGCGTTGCAATCTCAACAAATGCTTCTCTCCACCAGATGATACTTCCGGGTGTATTGGCTGTTATCTCCCCTATTATTGTTGGTGTTCTTTTGGGAGCAGAGGCTCTTGGCGGTATGCTTGCAGGCTCTCTCACAACCGGTGTTCTACTGGCTATCTTTATGAGTAACTCCGGCGGTGCTTGGGATAACGCAAAGAAGTATATCGAGGGCGGTCACCACGGCGGAAAAGGCTCACCAAGCCACAAAGCAGCTGTTGTCGGCGACACCGTAGGCGACCCATTTAAGGATACATCAGGCCCATCAATCAACATTCTTATCAAGCTTATGACCATTGTAAGCCTTGTTTTTGCTCCAATATTCGGTAGCGGATTGATAGGATAAATATTTATAATTGAATAAAAAATTCGAGGAAGTTGCCTTTTGGCAACTTCCTTTTTATTTCTACATAATTCTCTTTTACTATTATTGTATAATTGTGACAAGCTCAAAGCATAAAAAATAAATATACAAATACCTCTATTGCCAAGGTTATCTCCGGCACAAAC
>JBJEPA010000286.1:0-3383 GCA_051880995.1 Ruminococcus sp. | reverse complement strand
ACAGAGAACACTTTTACAACCCCTCAGTCGCTTTGCGACAGCTCCCCTTACACAGGGGAGCCTTTGTTAAACTGCAAGGGAATACCTCATCCGAGGGAGCTTTTGTTTTGACTGTAAATCACATATCCCTCTTAATTTGATTTAATGCACCCTTTTCAATTCTTGAAACCTGTGCCTGACTTATTCCGATTTCCTTGGCAACCTCCATCTGGGTTTTTCCCTGTAAAAATCTTAGTGACAAAATCTTTTTTGCCCTTTTGCTAAGCTTTTTGATTGATTCTTTAAAAGAAATTTCCTCAAGCCAGTTGCTGTCGGAGTTGTTACTGCTAAGCATATCCATAACATAAATTGTGTCGTCACCGTCGGAAAAAACAGGCTCATAAAGGGAAACAGGCTCAACTATTGCCTCAAGGGCAAGGACAACTGTTTCCTTTGGTACATCCATAACCTTTGCAATTTCCTCAACGGTAGGCTCTCTGTTGTTTTCGTTAATCAGCTTTTCTTTCACCTGCATTGCGTGGTAGGCGGTATCCCTCATAGAACGGCTGACTCTTAATGCGTTGTTATCCCTTAAATATCTTCGTATCTCTCCGATAATCATAGGTACGCCGTAGGTGCTGAACCGTACATTTAATGTACAGTCAAAGTTATCAATGGCTTTGATAAGTCCGATAACCCCCACTTGAAACAGGTCGTCCAGATTCTCTCCACGGTTTGTAAAACGTTGAATAACCGACAGAACAAGTCGCAGATTTCCGTTAATCATTTTTTCTCTGGCTTCGGCTCTTTCTTTTTTTGTGCCGTTGTGCATTATTGTAAGAAGTTCTCGCTTTTCGCTTTCTTTTAATACCTTAAGCTTTCCGGTGTTAACACCGCAAATTTCAACCTTGCTGTACTGCAAAAAAATCCCCCCTGACAATTCAGTATTTTCCTACTGATAGTATTGCCTTGGGGGGAGTATTTTATTCTTGAATTAAACAGGTTAGTAGATATAGCTTATACTTTAATTTGTGTTTTTGACTTTGGTTTCTTTGCTGTCGTTGTCAAAGTCAACCCGCCATTCTCCTTGAGATTTAACCACAATAAAGTAGTATTTATTTTTGTCCAGAGTTGCGTTGACAGTACCCTCGAAATCGTCAAGCTCATCACACAAAACACCGATTTGCTTTCCGTTTTGGTCAAAGAGGAATACAGTAAAGTCACCGTCCTCAACATTTTTAAGCTTTACGGTGTTTTTCTTGTTTGTTCCCTGGAACATTGGAGAAACACATTCTCCGCTTCCTGTGATGTTGTCTGTACCGTCAAAGGTGATAGCCTTAATCTTAATTGTCCATTCGCCTGTTGCGGAAATGCGTATTGTTGCGTCTTCAACACCGTCATTTTTGCCCTTTGCATAAAGGTTTGTGCCTGTGTAGTCACCCTTAACATCAACATAGGTGTATGCTCTGCCATCTCCGTCAGAACCAATTATATTGAAAACACCGTCGCCCTTGTGGGTCATTGTGATTGCATAAACACCTTCGGAAACGGTGATGTGCTTTAGAGTTTTGTTTCCGATTCCTTTATAAGTAAGTGTACCCTGTGTGACGGTGATATTACAGTAGTCGTACTTATCGTTATAAGTTGTGACATAAATTTTGCATTTGCCTGTCCTAATTCCTGTCACTTTTCCGTTGCTGTCAACTGTGGCAACAGAACTATTTGAGGATTCCCACTTAACCTCTTTATATGCACTCTTTTCCGGCAAAACTGTTGCGGAAAGCTGAACAGTTTTGTTGGTGGCAACAGTAGTTGCGTGGGAGTTTAACCTTACTCCTGTTGGTTTAACCTTAACGGTAAGATGACATTTTGCCTTTATACCGTTATTGCTTGTGGCGGTAATGTCACATTCGCCAACGCTGAGCGCCTTAACAATTCCTCCGTCAACAGTTGCAACCTTTTCGTTACTGCTGTCCCATACAAGGGCATTGTTTGTAACGTTTTCAGGAACAATAGTATATTCTATCTTTTTCTTAGAGCCAGCCATCATAGTAAAATTCTTTTTGTTGATAGTCAGCTTTTTTGTGAGAATATTCTCAACGGTAAACTCACAAACATCATTCACTCCGTTGCTGGTAAAAGCCTTAACTTTGGCTTTTCCCTCACCGACAGCGGTAACAACACCCGACTTAACTGTGACAACAGATGTGTCGGAGCTTTCCCAATATACCATAGGCTCTGCCGATTCCTTTGGAGAAACCGTTGCCGAAAGGTCATATGTATCCTTTAATTGTAGTTTTACTTCCTGGTCGGAGAGATGCACATTTTCAACATCTACCTTTCCGCAACCCATAAGTATCATGCTAAATATAATAAAAGATAATGACAATGATATTATTCTTCTCATTTTATCACTCCTACAGAGATTTTACTCCATTTGTATAACATTTGCAACATTTTATTTATGGCAGATTTTGTTTTGCAGTGACAAAATTATATTTTTTCATAAATTTTCAGAAAAAATATAAATTTTTTAATAAAATTTGTCCCATTTTTTAAATTTCCTTTGTTGTATATAGTGAAAGGGTTAATTTTTGAAGGGGAAAAGTCAAAAATTAATAAAAGAAATTATTATTTAGGGGTGTAAATGATGGGAACAAGATATTATTAAAGCAGAATAATTATTTTAATTTTAATCTATATAAAGCAATAAGGAGGCTTTGTTATGAAAAAACTATTATCAATCACATTAGCAATGGTTATGTTATTATCTGTTATTACAGTTATGCCAACTGTGGGGGCAGAGGAAGTTAGTTCACAAGCAACAGAAACAGTGCAAACTGATGATACAGTAACTCCACCTGAGGAGAATACAGAGAAACCAAGTCGTTTTCATCAGTACGAGGATTACACCTACGAAATTGTAGGAAATTATGCAATTATCAGAAAGTATAACGGTAAGGATAAAAAGGTGGTTATTCCATCTGTAATTGACGGCTATATGGTTAAGGAAATCTGGAAGGTTGCTTTCAGCGAAAATAAAATCATAGAGGAAGTAACAATACCTCACACTGTTACAGACATCAGACAGAGTGCTTTTGCTGATTGTATTAATCTTAAAAAAGTAAATTTCGGTAAAAGTGTAAAGATGTTAGGTTCAACAGCGTTTGCCGACTGCAAAAGCTTGACGGAACTTAGGATACCCTATAAGGTTAAAAGCATAAGATGGGGTTTGATTTCCGGCACATCAATTAAAACCCTTAATATAGGCAAGAATATAACATATGTTCATCCGTATGCAATGGAAACCAATACTTTGGAGAAAATTGTTGTTAATAAAAGCAACAAAAAATATTCCAGTAAGGATGGCGTTCTGTACAATAAAAAGAAGACTTCACTTGTAA
>JBJEPA010000285.1:0-3408 GCA_051880995.1 Ruminococcus sp. | reverse complement strand
TACCAATGTAGATGACGATATACAATTTAACAACGGTTTAGCTTTCACGGTCAATGATAGTTATTCTTTTACCAAAACTTTTGTTATCATTGATTCAAATGGTAAAGTTACAGAGATAGATACAAGAGATAAAAATTCAAAATTTGATGAAAAATATGATATGTTTGGAGCTAAAAGGGAAAATAACTTAATCTATGGAAACTCAATAATTTATTATGATGAAGAACAACCAAAACTTTCATCTTATAATGTCAAAAATGATTCTTTTGTTGATTTTAAGGATAAAAAAATGTTAGAAAAATTTGAAACACATTACGATGGTTCGATTAATCATGTTGATATTAATCCTTCTTTTAATAACGACGGTTTTTTGGTTTCATTGGTAGGAGCTGATGGACTTGGTTATGTTTCAATCTTTGATTATAAATTGAATATGCAAACTAAACCAATTCAAGCTGATAATTTTGAAGCTTATGATAATAGTACTTGTCTAATTGGGGATACAATATATGATATGAAAGGAAACGCATTGTATTCTCTAACTGAAAATAATTATAAAAAGGTAATATCTGATTCTGATAATATAATTTTTGTTTGCGGTTATCAAGATAATACTTCGTCTGAAAAAGACTATTATGATGACAATGGAGAAAAATGCAATTTTACAGCGATGGATAGAAATGGTAATATTTTATTTGACACAATAGATATCACAAATGCTGAAGAAAAAAGTATTTATTAATTTGTGAATAAAGCAACCCCACAGTTGAAAAATCAGCTGTGGGGTATCTTTTGTCAAATTTTATATTTATTTTTTACACATTAAATCTAAAGAGAACAACATCTCCGTCTTTCATTACATATTCCTTACCCTCGGAGCGGACAAGTCCCTTTTCTTTACAGGCGGTCATTCCGCCGTTTGCAATAAGGTCGTCATAGGAAACAACCTCGGCTCTGATAAAGCCTCTTTCAAAGTCGGTGTGGATTTTTCCTGCCGCCTGTGGAGCTTTTGTGCCCTCTTTAATTGTCCATGCTCTTACCTCCGGCTTGCCGGCTGTAAGGTATGAGATAAGCCCAAGCAGTGAGTAACATTCCTTGATAAGTCTGTCAAGACCGCTTTCCTCAAGACCTAAGTCGGAGAGGAACATCTCCTTTTCTTCCTTGTCCATATCCACAATATCCATCTCAATCTGTGCGCAGATTGGCAAAACGGCAGCGTGTTCCTTTGAGGCGATTTCCCTTACAGTTTGGAGCATAGCATTTTCTTCAATTCCGCCTGTAAAGTCATCCTCACTCATATTTGCGGCGTAGATAATTGGCTTTGTGGTAAGGAGAGCAACCTCCTTAAGCCATTCCTCCTGATCCTCTGTTGTTTCAACAGTTCTTGCAGATTTTCCCTCGTTGAGAACATCAAGAACGCCCTCAAAAAAGTCAATCTGTGCCTGTAGGCTTTTGTCACCCTTTAGAGCCTTTTTCAGTCTGTCCAGCTTTCTTGTCACCATTTCAACATCTGAGAGAATCAGCTCAATGTCAATGGTTTCAATATCCCTTGCAGGGTCAACAGAGCCTTCAACATGGATAATATCGTCATTTTCAAAGCATCTTACAACGTGAACAATAGCGTCACATTCACGAATGTTAGACAGGAACTTGTTGCCAAGACCCTCGCCCTTTGACGCACCCTTTACAAGTCCTGCAATGTCAACAAATTCTATGGTAGCGGGAGTGTACTTGTCCGGGTCGTACATTTCAGCCAGCTTGTCAAGCCTTTTGTCCGGAACAGCAACCACCCCCACATTCGGTTCAATGGTGCAGAACGGGTAGTTTGCGCTTTGTGCGCCTGCATTTGTAATAGCATTAAAAAGTGTGCTTTTGCCCACATTAGGCAAGCCTACAATACCTAATTTCATTTTTATGTTCTCCTTAAATAAGCGTTTATTCGTATTTTCTCAATTATAACACAATACTTTCCAATAAACAACATTTAAGCGTTACTGGAAAGTATCTTTCAATGTTTTTCGGCAAGAGCCTTTACTATTTGGGAGATGTTTTTAATCATATCCGGCTGTAATTTTTTCAGATTTTCAACGATAACCCGTATTTCCTCGGGATTGCTGTTGCCGGAATCAAAAAATTCTTCGGGGGTGATATTCAGGTAATCGCAGATGAAAAAGAATGCCGACATAGAGGGGAGAGCCTTGCCGTTTTCAATGTTATTTATATAACTGGGGTTTTGCCCAATGGAAAGGCTCATATCCCTTGCAGAAACCCCTTTCTGCATCCGCAATTTGGCTAACCTTATCTGAAAATCTATCTCATACATAGTGTATCACCTCTATGTAGCATATTATCCTATATATTACCCAATTTTATTAGAATAATTACGATATTTTTATTGAAATACGAGAAATAATATGGTATAATTTAGAAAATATCATAAATAAGGCGATATTTAGAAAGGGTGGAACTAATATGAAAAAGATTTTAAGCGTGGTTTTAGTTGTTATGGTATTAATAAGTGTATTTGTAGAAACCCAGTTTACTGTAATGGCTACTCAATCAATGTCAGGCAATTTCAACAAAGGGTATTCAATGACGAATAATCCGGCAACTAATATGGTGAATATTGCTGTGGCTCAAAATGAAAGGACTCAAGGTTCTTTAGGGTATAGCGAAGCGTGGTGCGCGGATTTTGTGAGTGATTGCGCAAAGTTGGCTGGTCAAAGTGCTGCTATTCCTTTTAATGGCGTTGTACAATCGATGTATAGTGCTGTTATTAATGCAGGAGGTAAGGTGGTTGGAAGTGCTCAAGCTGGCGACCTAGTATTTTTTACAAATGGTTCAGGTTACGGTCATGTTGGAATTGCTACTGATGGTACTCATAATATTAGTGGTAATATATATTATTTAGGAGCTAGTCCCAGTAAGGTAAAAATACTTGAAAATAGATATGAAGGATTCAAATCGTGGACATTTGTACGACCAAATTATCAAGGAGTTGCAACGCCGGTAAATAATCCACAAGGTTGTTTTGACTGGGTAAAGTCCAACTCGCCGGGAACAATCCAAGTTCATGGTTGGGCTTTTGACAGGGATAATTTAGGTGCGTCCTTGGCAATTCATATATATGTAGGAGGACCGGCGGGTTCCGGCGCTCCGGGATATGCTATAACTGCTAACAAGAGCCGACCTGATGTGAATAATGCATATCCGGGCGTGGGAAATAATCACGGTTTTGATGATACGATTAGAGTTTCAAAAACAGGACTACAAACGATTTATGTTTATGCAATTAATGTAGGCGGTGGAAATGACAATCCATTACTTGGTTATCAAAATGTAGTTATTAAAGAATTAACTGGGGAAATTAATATCAGCAATGGAGATTATTATATAGCCAATGCCTCA
>JBJEPA010000284.1:0-3452 GCA_051880995.1 Ruminococcus sp. | reverse complement strand
AGGAGTAAGGTATTTAATAATATCTCTTACCCCTTTTGACTCGTTGAAACATTTTATGATTTTATCAAGTTTTTTTCTTGAAATTCCTTTGATAGTTAGGAAAAGTTCCGGGTTATTTTCAAGAACATTTAGTGTTTCTAACCCAAACTTTTCCACAATTTTTTCCGCTGTCTTTTCGCCAATACCTTTAATAACGCCTGACGATAAGTAAGCGACAATTCCCTCTTTTGTATTTTCAATGACTTCACAAAAAGAGGACACTTCATACTGATAGCCGTATTTTGACTTTTTCCAATTTCCTTGAAGGTCTAAAGAAACCTTTTCATTCGTTGGAAAATAGCCTACAGCAGTAAAATAAGAATTTCCGTGGAAATACTTGTTAGAGTACCCTTTCGGCACATCATTCTCATTCTTTGCTTCAAATACAGCTACAATGTAGTCACCGGAATCAGAGATAAAAAGTGATTTTATAAAATTACAAATCATTTTCTAACCTTTCTTTCCGTTACCTTTAACGACCTTGTGCCGGGCTTTCGTGTTACGAATCGGTCGTATATTTCGGGATATTGTTCCTTTAGTTTAAGTTGGTCTTTTTTCAAAATGCTTTCTGATTCTTTACCGAGAGCATATGAAACATTGTAATTAACTTCATAATCGCTATCATCATCTTCATCTTCGTTTCCGATATGAATATTGAAGTAATCACCACCATCTGTAAAACAGTCAACCAATACAGCCGATTCGCTCTGCAAAAGTTTTTCGTTTGACTTGATTTGCTTTTTTAAGTCAGCAATTTTTTCAGAAATAAGAGTGTACCTTAACAAGGCTTTTTCAGCCTCATTTTTCTTTTCACCCTCAACTTTTGCTTCCGTTTTTGCGATTATGCCAACTGTGGGTACATAACGAGTGGCAGAGTCAAAAGCTACTTTTCCGTCCTTACCCTCTCTTGCAGAAGGTGGGATAGCAGGGAGAATATGATTATTCCAAAAATCACTTTCCTGATTTATAAGCGTTTTTTCTTCTTCCTTATCTCTCTGCAAATGCCTAATGCAGATGTTTGGGACAATGTTTTTATCCATCATCTCAAAGAATTGAGAATCAGGGATTGTAACATTTCCGTCCCAAAGTGACGCAATCATTCTAAACGGTTCATCACAGAATAGGCATACATAATCAACCTGTGATATGTTCATTACACTCATATAGTGTCTGCCTTGTGACACATATTCCGGTGGAATGGTATGTTCACCGTGTTCCCCATACCACTTATCTTTATTAAAGACGGAAGTGGTTTTGATTTCAATTATCCTTGTTTTCTCTTTTCCGTCAGGATATGAGAAAACGGCAAGCCTATCTACATCTGCCTGCATAAATGGGAAATTGGGGTGTCTGTACATTACTTTCTTTTCATAAAGCTGACAAATCGGCTTTGATATGTCGCCTTCAGAATTGGAATTCATAATGTACATATAAGCCTGTGCTACAAGATTTTCAAGGTTATGTCCTGCGTCAAGAATCATCTGATTTTTGTTGTCAGAAACAGGAACAATACCTTTCTTGTCATTGTAAAGTGCCAATGGACTGTTCCACGGACTTGTACCCTGTATAGCGGAAGCGTCACTTCCACCTATACCATTTTTCCTGAGTTCAAGCCATTTCTCCTCAGATACATTTACAAGACTGTATGCCTCAATGGGAGTATAGTCTGTATCAAGGGTATCGGGTACTTTTGTAGCCTGTGTATTTGTGATTGTTTTTGTTTCATTTGCCATAATAAAATTCTCCTTATTATTATTCATTTTTTTACTTTTTGCTTTTCTTACTTTGGCATTACAGCCACATCAAAAGTTTTGAAATCCTTTAACAAAGCCTTAGAAATGAGTTCTTCATACTGCAAAGATTCGTTCTGTTCTACAATATCAAAGACCTCTGTAAGTCCTGCATAAACATCAAACGCTGTGCAAGAGTTATCTTCAGCCAAGTCCTTTAAATCCTCATTTTTAGAAATAATCTGTGCAGATAACTTCAATGGAAATTTCAAGTCCTTCATAATTAAAGAAAGACAATTCAGAGGATTGTTGATTTTTACTTTCATTAGATTTTCAATGTTAAGCAAAGCCTTCTGATATACGGAAAACAAGCTACTAAAGCAGTTTGCCAACTGCTCGAATTTCTTGTTCTGACTCACAACACCGATTCCTTTATGTTCAACCTTATTTGGTTTAAAGGTAATCGGAAGTAGGCGTTTTCTTCCACATTCCGTAAGCAACAAAAAGCAATTAACAGTAACAGCATTTGTCGCAATATCAGAACTTGTTACCCTGATAGCAGGAGTAACAACACCGGTTACAGTTTTGCCGACAAACTTTTGGTACGAATCCTTGTAAGCGTCAACAAGGTCATCATTATCAATATGATAAAGGGCTGTTGTCTGCTCAAAAGACCAATAAGCCTTAACAAGATTTAATGATGTATTCGCCAGTTTACCGACACATTCCTTACAAAGACTAAAAATCTTTGTCATAGGAATAATGCAATACTGACTGCTATGTATAGCGTTAATCTTTCCGTACTGTTCCAATACTCTAAGAACAACATTTTTGTTCTTAAGCTCGAAACAACGGTTGAAGATGTTGGTAAGCATATCCTTGTCACATTCATACAGCCTGCCAATACTTGAGCCGTAGATGTCAGCCCTCAATGAAATAGAAGGTAAGGCTATATCCCTTATTTTCGTCCTGTATGCAGGAGTACAAAAAACCAAAGAATTCTCCTCGTTTTCAAAAAAAGAAACATCTGTCTGAGTAGTGTCCCACTCAGTATTCTTTTCCACTTCCTCAAGATGGTTTAAAAAATCATCTTCATTTGTAAAAGTTTTTGGTGCTGTTTCGGTAGCAGTAGCGTCAGTAGTGTTTTCATAGTTTTCGCAATTTTCAAATAATGTCATAAATAAAACTCTCCTTAATTTTTTAATTTTTAATTTTTTAGAATTTTTACTTTTTTACTTTTTAGTTTTTTGTAACAAAATCAATTTTGATATACAATCAAAAACTAATAAGCCAAATTCTTTACAGCTTTCATTTTTTCCAAACGGATAAAATGTTAAGTTGTAATGCTTGCAAATTGTGATATACAATTTTCTGCAAGCGTCAACCTCGGCAAGAACATTCTTATATTCAGAATTTTCAGAATGGTATTTTTTATTAATATTCATTCTGAAGATAATCAATTTGAGTTTTGTGCAAGACTCAAATGTCTTTATAAGAAACATTCTTATCAATTTTTTGATTGAATCGGACTCAGACTTTTCAGATTTTTCAGCATTTTCAGAATTAATCAAATCAAATAAAAATTTGATATTATTCATCAAATCTGTTTTTTTATCTGTTTTATCTGTTTTGCCTGATTTTTTTATCCTCTCATTAATTTTTGTCACCACCTTTCTCTTTTGT
>JBJEPA010000283.1:0-3476 GCA_051880995.1 Ruminococcus sp. | reverse complement strand
AAAGGGATTGATCCTCTTTTGGTCCAAAGTGTCAATTTGATGACCCAGTTTTTTTACGATTTAAACTTGATGAAAACCTTTTATATATCTATGATTTAAACATAAATTCAGAAGAATTTGGAACCTATCCGGCAAACAAAACTCAAACTATACAAGAACAAAAAGAACAGAAAAGAAGACCTCATGTAAGCTTAAAAGAGCTTTTTGTGGATGCAAAGAATCTCGAACCTGACATTATTTTTGATATCAGAAGATGTAAAATAATTCAGGATAATAGATGATTTATACTTTTTAGAAAGGCGGAGAGTTTTATCTCCGTATTTTTTATATATACTATTGCGGCGTGCTGCAATATATGTTATACTATCCTTGATACAGGGGGTATTTATATGCTAAAATGTGCATCATTCTTTGCTGGTGTAGGTGGTATCGATAAAGGGTTTGAAAACACTAATTTTTACAAAACAGTTTACGCAAACGAAATTGATTCATTCCCGGTAAAAACGTTTGAAAAGAATTTTCCAATAAAGGTAGATTGCAGAGATATACATAATGTTGACAGTAGAGAGATACCTAACTTTGATGTTATGCTGGCAGGTTTCCCTTGTCAAGCATTTAGTATTGCTGGTTATAGAAAAGGATTCAGGGACGAAAAAGGAAGAGGTGTCCTTTTTTTTGAACTAGTACGAATTATTAAGGACAAAAAGCCTAAAATAATTTTTCTTGAAAATGTTAAAAATTTAGTTGGACACGACAACGGCAACACCTTTAGGGTCATACTTGATGAATTAAGAAAAGAAAATTACTACATAAAAAAAGATGTTTTGAATGCCATGGAATATGGCAATATACCTCAAAACAGAGAAAGAATATATATTGTTGCTTTCAAAAATAAGGAAATGTATAAAAATTTTGAATTTCCTATGCCAATTAAATTAACAAAAAAGCTATCGGATGTTATTGATTTTGAAAAGAAAGTAGATGAAAAATACTATTATACAGATGGCAAATACAAGGGCGAAATATATAATAAGTTAGTTGAAGCAATAGATGATGAGAAAGCTGTATATCAATGGAGAAGAAAATATGTAAGAAAAAATAAAAGTGGTGTTATCCCGACACTAACCGCAAATCAGGGAGAGGGCGGACACAATGTTTGCATAATTAAAACAAAGTATGGAATTAGAAAAATGACACCCCACGAATGTTTTAATGCCCAAGGATTTCCAAAGGATTTTATTTTACCTGAGGATATGTGCGACAGCAGATTGTATAAACAGGCTGGAAACTCAGTATGTGTTTCTGTTATTGAACGAATTGCAGAAAACATTAAAGAGGCGTATATTGAGTCTAATAGTTAATTAAACATATAAAAAGACAGATCAATAGGCAAAAAGAAAAAAGGCAGTGCAAAAATGCACTGCCTGATTTATTCTAAAAATCCGGTATAAATTATACAATACCCTGAGCTTCCATAGCGTCAACAACCTTTTCAAAGCCTGCAATGTTAGCACCTACAACATAGTTGCCCTCAAAGCCGTACTTCTTAGCTGCATTGTCAAGGTTATGGAAAATGTTAACCATAATGTTCTGGAGCTTGCTGTCAACCTCTTCAAATGTCCATGAAAGTCTTTCGCTGTTCTGTGACATTTCAAGAGCAGAAGTTGCAACGCCACCGGCATTTGCAGCCTTACCGGGAGCAAAGAGAACCTTGTTCTCCTGGAGGTACTTTGTAGCCTCAAGAGTTGTAGGCATATTTGCGCCCTCAGCTACTGCAACGCAACCGTTAGCAACAAGTGCCTTTGCATCTTCAAGGTCAAGCTCGTTCTGTGTTGCACAAGGAAGAGAAACATCGCACTTAACTGACCAAACTCCCTTGCCCTCGTGGTACTCAGCAGATGGTCTTTGTGCAGCATACTCTGTAAGTCTTGCACGCTTAACTTCCTTAACTTCCTTAAGGAGTTCAACATCAATGCCCTCAGAATCGTAAATCCAGCCTGTTGAATCAGAAACTGTTACAACCTTTGCGCCAAGCTGGTGTGCCTTCTGGGTCGCATAAATAGCAACATTACCTGCACCGGAAACTGCAATAGTCTTGCCTGCAATGTCCATACCGTTGCACTTGAGCATTTCTTCTGTGAGGTAAAGAAGTCCGTAGCCTGTAGCCTCTGTTCTTGCAAGAGAACCACCGTAGGAAAGGCCTTTGCCTGTGAGAACGCCCTCGTAAACGCCCTTGATTCTCTTGTACTGACCATACATATAGCCGATTTCTCTTGCGCCTGTACCGATGTCACCGGCAGGAACGTCTGTATCAGCGCCGATATGACGGCAAAGCTCTGTCATAAAGCTCTGGCAGAAAGCCATAACTTCTCTGTCTGACTTACCCTTAGGGTCAAAGTCAGAACCACCCTTACCACCGCCGATTGGAAGGCCTGTAAGGCTGTTCTTGAAAATCTGCTCAAAACCAAGGAACTTGATGATACCAATATTTACTGATGGGTGAAGTCTTAAACCACCCTTGTAAGGTCCGATAGCAGAGTTAAACTGAACTCTGTAGCCTGTGTTAACCTGAACCTGACCGTTGTCATCTACCCATGGCACACGGAAAATAATCTGTCTTTCCGGCTCTGTAAGTCTTTCAAGAAGAGCTTCCTTTCTGAACTTTTCCTCGTTAGCCTCAACAGCAGGTCTTAATGATTCCAGAACCTCTTCAACAGCCTGCAAAAACTCAGGCTGGCTTGCATTCTTTTCTTTTACTCTTGCAAGCACTTCATCAACATATGACATTTGCAATTCCTCCTAAGGATTATTTAATTTTGAGTAGAATTATACCGTAGAATTTATACCTATCCTTTTTATAAACTCTTATATTGTGGCACCTTAAGTGTACATAAATATGAAAGTTTGACCTTCCTGAATGTCATTTTTCATTATTTTTACACCGTAGCACCTACTACCCATACTATGATTATACCATTCATTTTGAAATTTTCAACTTCAAATATTTCATTTATATATTTTTTGTGAATATTATCCAATTATAATAAGCAAATTTCATCATAATGTGAATTTATTTTGTTTTGAAGGAATTAAAACATAATCTTTCATTTCCCCTCCTTTAGTATTACAAAATAAAAACACCCCAAAAGCAACCCTCCGTAGCTTTTGGGGTAATATATTTTTCTTTAAATCTCGTCGTCAATGAAGAAAGGACAATATTCATCATCGTCTTCGTCGAATATTTCTATGTAGCTTTCTCCGTAGAGAAGACCAAGTGTTTCGTTATTATTAAATAAATCCTGATCCTTCACTTTATCACCACCTTAACAAAACTTTAATATACCGCAAATAATTTTAACAATTATCATAATATCTTTCTGAATATTGTGTTAACATTATAACACTACTTTTGATAAATGTCAACTATTATTTATTTGTAAATTACTTGTTGACAAATTTAAATACCAAACTATAAT
>JBJEPA010000282.1:0-3479 GCA_051880995.1 Ruminococcus sp. | reverse complement strand
ACCAAAGTTTTACAATGAGTTTACAATAAAAGTCGGGTTGTCTTTTACAGATAAATGGTCTATAATAGTTTGAAATGGAGGCATAAAGCTATGGAAGTTTTAATCAAAATTATCACCTGCTTTTTTGCAGGAATGGGCGCAGGCCTGGGCACAGGCTTTGCAGGAATGAGCGCAGCTGCGGTTATCAGTCCAATGCTTATTGTGGTTTTGGGAATGCCTGCCTATCAGGCTGTGGGAATTGCCCTTGCAAGCGATGTACTTGCCAGTGCGGTAAGCGCCTACACATACGGAAAAAATAAAAATCTTGATGTAAAAAACGGTGTTGTTATGATGATAACGGTGCTGATTTTTACTATGGTGGGAAGTTACATCTCATCCTTAATTCCAAACACGGCGATGGGGGGATTTTCGGTTGTTATGACCTTTTTGCTGGGAATAAAATTCATTGTCAAACCTGTTATGACCACCAAAGAGGCTATGGAAAGTGTAAGCCCCAAAAAGCGGATGATTCAGTCTGTGGTGTGGGGAACTTTAGTTGGATTTATCTGCGGATTTATCGGTGCCGGTGGCGGAATGATGATGCTCCTTGTGCTCACAAGTGTTCTGGGTTATGAGCTGAAAACAGCTGTGGGAACAAGCGTGTTTATTATGACATTTACAGCCTTAACAGGCTCTGCAAGCCACTTTGCCATTGGCGGAATGCCCGATATGCTCTGCCTTATTCTCTGCATTATTTTCACTTTGCTGTGGGCAAGAATAGCGGCAAAGTTTGCAAACAAAGCCGAACCCAAAACCCTCAACCGTGCCACAGGTGTTGTACTTACAGTTCTGGGTATTGTAGTGTTTATCATAAATCTGTTGAAGTAGGCCGAATGTATTTGGCATAAAGCTTTGTATAGTATTAAAGTCCGGTTCTTTCCGGACTTTTGTTTTATAAATATGGAATTAGGATATAATACCAGATTTTATATATGCATTATGTACAAATTGTGACCCGAATTTTATAAGTATATATAAAAAATAGAAATTTTATTGAAAATTTGTGCAATTTGTGATAAAATCCTCTCAAATAATAAGTTTAGATATATGTTTTTGAAATTGCAGAAGTATTCTGTGTTTCATCTATATGTAATACTTTTTTAGGAGGAAGTTTATTATGAAAGCTAAAAAATTAGTCAGTATAATTTTGTCAGCTTTAATAGTTTGTTCCTTGTTTACAGGACTTGCCGCCTTTGCGGATGAAAATAATAGTAAAAGTAATTTAAAAGTTTTGGAAGAAATCGGAGTTGCTTCCTCAGTCTATAGCGTTGCAACAGGTGACGAGGCATACGAAGACTATTCCGGCACTACAGGGGACTGTGAATGGTGTTTTGATGAAGAAACAGCAACCTTGACCATTTCAGGCGAGGGTGATATGGAGTCTTACTATTCCGGCGAGGAAACACCTTGGTTTGACTTTTTGTACAGTATTGAAAACCTCGTAATAGAAGACGGAGTAACAAGTGTTGCAAGTTATGCTTTCTTTGATTGTTCCAACTTGGTGGATGTTGAAATTTCAAACAGCGTTATAGAGATTGGTGAATTTGCTTTTGCCAATTGTGAAAGTATTATTGATTTGGCAATTCCGGATGCAGTGGCAAGTATTGGCGACAGTGCTTTTGAGGATTGTCTTTGCCTTGCACAGGTTACAATTCCCGACAGGTTAACAACCATTGGCGATAGTGTGTTCAGCGGTTGTGCAGAGCTGAGTGAAGTTGCCTTTGGCGAAGGTCTTCAGTACATTGGCATCAAGGATTTCTACGGATGCGAAAGTCTTACAAGCTTAACCATAGGGGAGAGTGTTTACGTTATTGGAGAAAGTGCTTTTGAAGGCTGTATCAGTCTGACAGATGTAGCTATGCCCGACAGTCTGGAAAGCATTGAAACCAGAGCATTTTGCGGTTGTACAGATTTGGCAGAGATTTCCCTTGGAAGCGGAATTGCTATCATAGGAGAAAGTGCATTTGAAAACTGCGAAAACCTTATAGATATACATTACAACGGCTCAAGGGATGACTGGGAAAGTGTGTATGTTGATTCCGGCAACAACTGTTTTGATGATGCCTACATCTACTACGCTATTCTTGTGGAGCAGGAAATATTTGTTCCCGAAGAGGAGTATCAGGTAACATATGGTACAAAGCCTTTTGACCTTGAGGCTGAGGCTGAAACCGATATGACATATACAAGCAGTAACAAAAAGGTTGTAACTGTTTCTGATGAAGGAACTGTATCAGTCAAGGGCTTAGGAACTGCAAAAATTACAATAATTGCCGAGGAATCCGAAGAATACTTGTCAGCCAAGGCAACAGTTAAAATTGTAGTTGTGAAGGCAACCCAGAAGATTAACGGAGTAAAGGCTCAGTATGTCACATCAGCAGGAAAGACCATCAATCTAAAGGCAAGGGCAAGCACAAAGCTCACCTTTGCAAGCAACAACAAGTCTGTAGCAACAGTATCCAATCTGGGAAAGGTGACAGTAAAGAGTGCAGGCAGTGCCGTAATCGTCGTTAAGGCTGTGGAGAGCAGTAAGTATAAGTCGGCAGTTATAAAGGTAAAGATTTTTGCATCTCCAAAGGATTTCACCTCAAAGAATGTTTCAAATGTAAATAAAATATCCACAACAAAGGCAAAGCTAAGCTGGAAAAAACTTGCAGGTGCAAAGGGTTACACTGTACAGTATGCCACAAACAAAAACTTTAAGAATGCAAAGAATGTAAAGGTTAGCAAAACAACCGCCACAATCAGCGGACTAAAGCAGGGTAAAACCTACTACGCAAGGATAAATGCCTTTACAAAAATTTCCGGCAAAAAGTACGCAAACAACTGGTACACAGTAAAAATTAAAATGTGATTTTGATTTAACAAAATTAATGATATGCACCTCTTAACGGGGTGCATATTTTTTCGTTTTCAGAAGTCCGGTGAAAAATATTAGTTGAAAAATTTGAGGATATGTGGTAAAATTCCCCTGTGGTATTTTAATTATATAATTTTTAGTTTTTAAGAATTAAGAACATTATTTTGAGAGGTACAAAAATGAAAAAGAAAAAATTAGTAAGTATTGTTTTGTCATTGGTGATGATATGTTCTTCCTTTGCAGGTTTAACAGCCTTTGCAGATGAAACAAGTCAAAGTGCAAATTCAAAAACTACTCTTTCAGTTGGGGGAGTACTTCCGCCTGATGAATCTCTGTTAACTGGAACGATTGGGGAATGTACTTGGTCTTTTGAAAAGAATTCTAATATAATGACCATATCAGGTAACGGCTCTATGGAGCAATACAACTCTTTTTTGGACATTCCTTGGTATAGCTGGAGGGAAAATATTGAAAAGGTAGTTATAGAGGAAGGCGTTACTGTAATCTGTGACTGGGCTTTTTATGGATGTAAGAACATTAAGGCGGTTTCAATTGCCGACAGCGTTATAAGTATTGGTTT
>JBJEPA010000281.1:0-3482 GCA_051880995.1 Ruminococcus sp. | reverse complement strand
TGCTTACAGTTCACCGCTGGTTTGCAAACAAATCCTGCCCCGGCGACTGGCTATATTCAAGACTGGGTAATGTGGCAAAGGAAGTCACAAAAGCACTTAACACCTCTATCAAAAGCAAAGAAAACATCACAAAGAAAAAATCCATTGACACCATTGCCCGTGAAGTCATCAACGGCAAATGGGGCAACGGCACAGCAAGAAAATCAAAGCTAACAAAAGCCGGTTATGACTACAACGCAGTCCAAAAAAGAGTTAATCAACTTTTAGCTTAACCTTTTGAATTATTAAAATCTACCTTTTATAGTTTTTTATTCATAATTAAATATCTGTATATATACCCATTGAGGATTTTCCTTGATGGGTATATTTTTTTGCCTTGTTATTGTGCATAAATGTTTTATTCATTATTTGTTACTATTTGTAGTAGAAATACAAATGAAAAAATGGTAAAATATGTATATGTTTTTCATTAATAATTTATAGACTAACTATTAAAAGTCAAGACCCAAAACAGAAAAAATACAAAAACATCCGTCGCCCTTGACAAACAGAATTTTAATGCACTGAAAGGGACAGCGAAGGCGAAGGGTGACAAGACAAAAAGACGTAACAGCCTTCACTGAAAAAATTTTAGCATTAAAATTCTTCGGTTTGTAAAGGGTACGCTACGCCGACTGCTTGGTATTAAATTTTCAGCTCAGGCTCAGGATGACAATTTTTCAGACTGATACGTTTCTCCTGTGGTTTCAAGATGATAAAGAAGCCTGACTAATTTTTTTGCAGCATGAGAAAGAGCAACATAATAGTGTTTTCCCTCTGCTCTTTTCTTGGCAAGATATGTAGAAAAGGTCGGTTCCCAATTACAGACATAAGCTGCTGCGTTAAGCAAAGCCCATCTCAAATATCTTGAGCCTCTTTTTTTCATCTTTGCGTGAGATGAATAAAGCTGTCCTGATTGATATGTAGATGGTGAGCAACCGGCAAAAGCAAGTATTTTATCAGGGTTGTCAAATCGGGAAAAATCACCGATTTCAGAAAGAATGATCGCACCGATATTCATACCGATTCCCGGAATTGATAAAATCGGAGAATTAATGGCATCCATAATCTTTTTGATTTCCGCTTCAATTTCCGCTATCTCTTCATTCAATTCATAGATAAGCTTGATTGTATGCTTTAATTCAAGCGATTTTGCAGGTGAATACAAACCGATTGAATGTCTTGCAGTTTCTCTGATTTTATCTGCGGACGCTCTTTTGAAACGACCTCTGGAAGCTGAGTCTAAAAGATGTGTAAGGTGCTTTAAATTTGCTGATGCAATATGCTGCGCACTCGGAAACTCTGAAAGAAGAGCGTAAATTGCTTTACCATGAAGCGTTGAAACAAGTGTTTCAAGTTCCGGAAAAAGTATATTTACCAGTCTTGATATAGATTGTTTAAGCTTTGCTCTTTGAGAAACTTTACCAAATCTGTATCTTGTTAGTGACTTCAGGTCTTCATTGTGATATAATTTGTCTGAGTAGGGCTTTAAGCTCACGTCAGACATTATCATATTTGCAATTGTACGAGCATCGACTTTATCTGTTTTGGTTTTGCGCAGCGTCATGCTCTTCCGGCTCAGACTGGTGTACAGCGGATTGATTACTATGGTTTCCAGACCCACTGTTTTCAAAAATCCGAGGATATTGCAACTGTAGTGTCCCGTGGCTTCGAGTCCTACTTTCACTTTATCCGGATTTTGTTCGGCGGTCTTTATTTTGAACAGTAAATCTTCAAACCCGCTTATGTTATTTTGTATTGTAAATACATCATACAAAACTTCACCCTCGGAATTGACAATGAAGCAATCATGCTTGTCCTTTGCAACATCAATTCCAACATAAACCATAACGATACCCCCGTTAAGAATATTTGACACTGTATGAACCCACAGGGCACTTTACGTCTTGTAACCTCGTTCTAAATAAACCGTCGGGCGGTATCTAACTAATTAACAAACTCGTAAAGGTCTGTGGTCGGAGCCTTTCTGAAACCGTCTTGCGGTAGGAGGTGTAACCGATCCACAGTATCCATTACAGTATAGCATATAGTCCTTGGAGAGGGACTTTAATAACTACTACTTTATTATACGAAGGCAGTTGTCATTATAACAACTACCCAAACAATATTATTTTCGTAAAGTATAATACTATAAGAAAGTATAATTTGCAGATAGATAAACAAGTAATTTCTACAATAACATTATTAGTTTTGACGGCTATAAACTATAATTTGAGTTTGTCCATATTATCTCGTTTTAGTTGTAATGAGGAATGAACATAACGATTCAAAGTGATATTGACATTAGAATGTCCTAATATTTCACTTAAACTTTTAGTTTCAAAGCCTTGTTCCACACAACGAGTGGCAAAAGTATGTCTTAGCACATGAAAATTTTTATCTTCTATACCGCTATCTTTTATAATCTTTTTGAATCTATTTTGCATGGTACGAGGTTCTACAAATTCGAAATTATTTCCTGTTAAGATATAATTTTCAGGGTTAGATTGAAATCTTCTAACAATTTCGACAATACATTTTGGAAGAGGAATATCTCGCATGGAGGACAAGCTTTTAGGTTCTGTAATGATAATTTTTGTCTTTTGTGTAGAATTAATGCTATTGTTTTGGATCCTTTGCATCGTGTGCCTAATTCTTATAATGTTACTATCAAAACAAATATTTTCCCATTTTAGTGCGCATAATTCGCCAAGTCTTATGCCGGTATATAGTGCTAAAATAATACCCATTTTATTCAAATCAGTTTCATTAAGTAAGAATTTAATTAATCTGTTTTGTTCTATTTTGTTGTAATCACGCTCACAAGATATTTTCCGAAATAATTTTCTATATGTGTTGTAATCAAATGTTGATATCTCGAATATGTAGACTCTTTTATCTTTGGTTTTGATGCATTGAGCCAATCTGAAAGTAACGATTTATAGCTTATGTTATTAATATTTTGTAGCGTTGATTTCGCTTGGTTGAGTTTTTGTTTAGTTTCATTATAAGTTTTTCCATATATATAGCCAAATTTCGGTTTCTTTAAATTATATGATATTATATATCTCCCTTCCCATCTTCCATCCTTTCTTTTGTATATATTTTCTCCTCTTTTTGACATTTTAAATTCCTCCCTTGAACATAATAATATAGACGGCTAGTTTGACGGCTAAAACAGCAGTAATGCTTGCCATTATCAATCATTATACAAAAACCTAGTATTTTTAAAAAAAATATTGTCAATATTTCCGATGTCATATTGACAAATCTAACAACATTTCGTATAATAAACTATATTAAAAGTAAAATATTATAAAATCTTTAAGTGTTATACTTTACGAAAATAATATTGCAGAAATTAAGGAGGATGATATGGTCAATGTTAATTGAGTTATCAAGCGAGCAAAAGAATTTGTATATTTCAAAAATTACAAATGAAT
>JBJEPA010000280.1:0-14946 GCA_051880995.1 Ruminococcus sp. | reverse complement strand
ATTAAGGCGCGTTTGGATAAGCCGGAAAATAGTGCTATATATGATAAACTGCTTAATGGGTTGCGTAGATTCCCGGTTGATATTACGAGAATTAATAAGGAGTATTCGGAGATTCTGGATTTTGCCTCAAAAGAGATTAACAAGGTTTACAGTTTTGCTCTTACTGTACTTTCCGAAATTGACTCGAAGTACAGAAGTAAAATTGACGATGCAATTGACAGCTTAAATGTTAAAGGGGAAAAACTATCAGACGAATATATTTCTCCCATTAACCAGCTAAAGGAAAGCATTGTTCATTATTTAGGAACAAAAGCCGATATAATCGCTTCAAGGGCAAAAGCGGATCAGGCCGACTTGACAAAGGTAGGTAAAGAAGTCGCAGCACAGATTATTTCGTTAAATAGCGAGACTGTGTCCAACGTGTCTAAACAAGTATTGTCTCAAGTTGACAACAAGATTGAAACCGGGATTTTTAATACGAAAAAGAAGCTGTTACCTATTGATGGTGATGACGGAGTAAGGAATGTGTTAAATAACCTTTATATCTCGGAAAGCAGTAAGAAAGCTATCAAAAATAATATAATTACTGTAGGTATTGAATCGATTAAAAACAATGTAAATAAATGGTATGTCGAAGCAAATAACAATATTCAACTAATGTTAGAAACGCTGAAAATTGATATTAATACTATGATAAATGATACTTGTGAAGGACTTTCAGGCTCAGCGCAGGAAAATGAAGCCAAGCACAAGATAATATGTGATAAAATCATTGAACTGGAGAGCGTTATGGAAGAATTCAAAGCGTCAGTTCAGCCAACTTTAAAAGCAGCAATAGATGATAGCGGGAACGCACATATGAAAGAGCTTAGAGATGATTTATTCTGTAAAATTGTATAGCTCAGTCAGGAGGAAAAATGTCTGACAAATTATCAAGTAGAGTGAGTAGCATTATATCTGATTTTTTAATAAAAAATGCTACTTCTCGCAATGAAACCAACGAAAATATAATTACAGAGTTTGGGATAAACAGACCGATAGATGATGGGGTTCAGGTTCCAAATCCGGATTTAGCAATTGAAAATGCAAACACAGTTATTTCGAAGCAGATTCCATTACATAATTCCAACTTAGACTGTAACAATCATTTGGCTATTAAAAAACTAGGGAAACCAAAGGAAAAGAAAAACGGAGCTAATCAGAAAACAGTTCAAAACAGATCTGAACAATTTGCTGCTGAGGTTATTGCCTCGTATCATAACAGTGTTACAATCGCAGTTGTCAATAACTCTATCGGAACAAACGGAGTGGAGTCTAAACTCATTATTTCCGATAATGCTGATGGTGCAGAACCTATGACATCTATGCTTCGGTCTTCGTATGCTATGGTAGAAACTGAGGCAGTGTCACATATACCTACCTTCAAAAATAATTATTGTGCGTTGGGGAAAAAAATATTTCGTTCTAAGAATGAGAAAAAAAAGGACAAAACATTTGAAAATTACATATCATGGAGTTCCGCTGTGCTAAGCGCTTTACCCGCTGATAATAATTTTGTCGCTGAGGTTAGATTTCAGCCAATAGAAAAGAAAAAAGATATAGCAGAAATTGATCGGAAACTTATTGATTTATATGACGCTTACGATGAACTAAAATTCTCAAGTGATATTGCATGGAATAATACATTAAGCCTCGGAGCTAACATAAGTACACGAGCAGGAGTTTTAGATAAAGAAAATATTGTGGGCGGTACTAATTCCGGAGATAGTATAAGCAATTCTTTTACTTTAGGCTCCAAAGAAGTCAGTAAGGAAGCAAACTTAACGCTTGAAAGACTAGAGCAAGAGATTTTGCGCCTTGATTATGCTAAATCTCATGGAGCTTGGGCAGTGTATATTACAGTGAGTGCTGATAACGACAATACATTATGGACAATAACTACTGTTATTGCTGCAGCTCTTAGAGATGCGGGTATTGACATTGATCAGTGGAACGATGTAAGAGAGAGCGGGAGAACTCCAATATTGTTGACGTATGATGAAATCTTGCCACTTCTAAAACTACCAGATAAAGAATTTCCGGGGTTTGAGTTTATAGAGAACGAGGAGTTTGCACTCGTTTCTCCGGAAAACATTTCTGATGGATTTAAAATTGGTAATATTATGAATAACGGCAATCCGTTCGCTCCGTTTGTTCTTTCTCCAAACGCATTTAGCCGCCATGCGTTCATATGCGGTATGACAGGTTCCGGTAAAACAACAACCATGTTTAATATTATTGAGGGAATAAATTTACCTTTTATGGTAATTGAACCGGTAAAAGGAGAATATAGAGCACTTAGTGCGGTTTATCCGGATTTTAAAGTATTTACCGCGAAGATTACTGCAAGCGGTGATAGGAATACAGATGTTTTGAGAATCAACCCGTTCTGGTTCCCTAATAATAGTAATATTGCATTTCATATTGACAGCATTAAAACTATTATTGCATCGGCGTTTGATTTAGAAGCGGCTATGCCGAATATACTTGAACAGTGCATATACAATATTTATACAAAGTCAGGTTGGGATCTTGTTACAAATAAAAACAGATATTCGAATAGTCTGCCCGAAGAATATCTTTATCCGACATTTAGCGACCTTTGTACTGAGATTGAGGATTACCTAAACAAATCGGATTTTGATTCGGAAGTCATGGGTAATTATAAGGGCGCACTGCTTACCAGGCTTAAATCTTTTGTTAGCGGATATAAAGGTATTCTTTTAAATACAACAGCTTATCCAGATTATGGTAGCATGATGAACGGGCATTGTGTGATTGAATTGGAAGCTCTTGCTGACGATGCTGATAAATGTTTGGTGATGGGAACGATATTGGTGCAGTATTATCAGTATCTTAAAATGAATTTTTCGGATAATTCCAATTCTAATTCACGTAGCGTGATAAATCATCTTATAGTAATCGAAGAAGCACATAGATTGTTTAAAAATATTAAAAACAGTCGTGATAATAAAAGTTCAAATCCAACCGGACAATTGGTTGACTCTTTAAGTAACATGATGGCTGAAATAAGAGCATTTGGCGAAGGTATGTTAATTGTAGACCAAAGCCCAACCAAAATAGCAGAAGATGTTGTAAAGAATTCAGCTACGAAAATAATACATAGGATAGACAATGGTGATGATATTAAGGTGTTGCAATCCTCTATGCTTTTGCCTGATGACATTTTATCTTTTGCGTCACTCGGACAAGGAGAGGCTCTTGTACGAACCGATCATATGAATAAGCCCGTAAAGGTAAAAATGGATTTAACAGAAGAAAAAAAGCAGTATTCTTTATCTTCTGCATTTCAGAACGAAGCCTTTGATAATACTGAGCTTAGCAAGACGTTTATAGCAACATCTATTTTGGCTGATGAAGATATATGTGAGAAAATACAGGAAAAACTGCTTGCTTTTATCAGTACTCTCGTGCTATCCGGTATGGAAAATTGGTATGGTCTTGTATATGATTTGCTTAATGAAATCATCTCAATACTAAAAGCACACAAGGTTTATGATGCTGTAGATTATAGAATGTCTGTAGTAATGGAGATTATATCATTGTCCTTAAAGCGACTTGGTTTAGGGGAAAACAAAAATGACATTGGACATTTACACTTATTTGTAATGCGCCTTATGGATTTCTTTTGCGATGAAAGAAAAGACATAAGAATGAAAGACGATGCTAAATCACTGTTTTCTTTGTACTTAACATCTTATATTTCAGGTATTGTTAAATCGCTGTGTCTAAAAAATGTTCCGAATTCTACTTATATTCAACTCAAATCCGACAGCTGTGAGGATACAGTAATTATGTGTTGTGCTGCTAAATATGTCAATGATATACAGCCAATTTTAGAGCAAAATGCAAACGAATATTCTCCGGAAAATATTTTTAAGGCGTTTGTTTCAAATGAAATACTTTTTACTGGAAGAACAGATGTTTACGAAAAATATCGAGATGAATTTATTTTGCTCTTAAAACGAACAGAGTATTTTGCAAGCTAATCGAACGGTAACAGGGCATTAATAACTATCTTTTTTGGAAACTAAAAGAAAGGTCTTAATCTTATGAGTAAACACTCTAAAAAAATTCAGAATAAATTAAATCATATTTTCAATCAAAGCGAAAATGTTGAGAATATTCTTGAAAGTGCCGAAAGCTTTTATGCACAAAAAAATTATAGTGAAGCTGTAAAACTTTACGAAAAAGCCGCTGCTTTTGAGAATGTAAATCCGGTAGTGTTTTTTTATCTCGGACATGCATATCAACATGGCGAAGGTGTAAAAATTGATTTAATACAAGCTTTTGACTATTATGAGGAAGCTGCAAAACATGGAATACCTCAGGCTCTCAATAATCTGGCTTATTTTTATCAAAATGGGTTGGTTGTAGAACGTGATTCAGAGAAAGCTGTTCGATTGTGTCGTGAAGCAACTTTAAAACTAAATGAACTTCAGAATAAGCTATATAAGCTACAGCTTGAACACGAGAGCCTGACCGAGAATTATTATGCCTCGATAAAGCTGATTGAGAATGCAAATGAACGTGTAAAGCTTTTAGAGAATAAAAGCAGTCAGACAGAAAAAGCAAGCGAAAAATTAAGAAACGAGAATGGCAGCTTAAAGGATGAAATTATAAAATTCAAAAACCAATATAATTATTCAAGTTCACAGAACGCCCTTTTGGTTGCCGATAATCAGAAGCTTGAAGAAAGACTGAATCATTCAGAGCAGTTAATTGCCGATAAAGATGCTTTAATAAATTCACTAAATTCACAGATTGTAGAGCTGCGAAAGAACGGCGAGGAGATTTCTGAAAAGTATTTTGAGTTTGTACGCTCTGTTGAAAAGCTGCAGGGCGAGAATGAAGCTCTCGTCACAAGTTTGAAGAAGAGCGAAGAAGAGTATAAAAACATTCTAATTCGTAACGCACAACTTGTTGATCAACTGAAGACTAAGGAGCAGGATCATAGTTCATTAATGCAGCGCTATATTTCCGTGAACGAGACTTATAACCACATTAACTCAGAGTTTGAAATTGAGAAGAAAGCCAAAAAAGATGTTGAGTCACAATTTCTCAGAGTATCAAACGAAAAAGATTTTTTAGAAAAAACGATTGCACAGAATAATGATGAGCACGGTTTAAAAGAAGAATCACTAAACGAAAAGATTAAAAAGCTCAATCAATTAAAGGTTAAACTGTTAATTATTATTGGAGCACTTGGCGGAGGATTAGTAGCAACTCTAATAATTCTAATAATTTTTCTTTTTAACTTCTAAAGGTGATTAAACAACTGATTTAAAAGACTTTCAAATTTTTTATTTTAATCGGAGGTAACTTATGAGCAATTATGAAAGAGATCCAAATTGTCCATCATCTGTTTCCCAAACTCCTGATGATGTATCGGGGGTTAGAATGTGTTGCATGCCCTTTTATGCCTGTTATGCGGAACGCCTTAGGGATATGCCTATGGAAGAGGCTGTTCCATATATGAAGGAACTGTGGGACAACAACAATTTCTATGATGCGGATAAAGTTGCCGATATTTATTCTCACGGAACAAGGGAAGAATCGGTGCTGAGTAATTTTGCTAAATCAAATTTTTATTTTGAAGGAGTTTTATGCGTGTCGATGGAAGGTTTCCTTCAAGCATTAAAAACACCCAATTTAAATGAACAGATACGCATTTGCGGATTAAAAGGCAAGCTTGCTAAAAAAGCAGGACTGGCTGTTCCAAACTTTGACGGAGAGCACCTTTATTGGCAAGGTAAAACAATTAACCGCTTTTCAGATGAGTATCATACGCTTGTTCGCAGGGCATACCACGCAAGATTTGAACAGGATGAAGACTTTAGGTGCGCGTTAGAAACAAGTAAGCATAAAAAGCTTATACATACGATTGGGAATAATGACCCGAAAAGTACCATCCTGACTACAGATGAATTTATCGGCTTTTTGCGAGAACTTCAAAACGAATTGTAGTATAAATACCGAATTGTATCAGTATTAAATGAGTTTCATGAAAGAATCATGACAGTGTCCGAAAAAGCGGACGAGTATTACAGTTAATAGGAGTGTAAGGCTTATGACAAGAGACGAGCTTGTGAATTATATAAAATCTTCTGCCGAAAGCAAGAGATAGGATGGTACAAAGAATACAGAGCGAAGTTCCGTCAAGAGGAAAATTTACGGGAATGTCAGTATCCTTTTGGCTGGAGGACACTGAAAATACCGCTTTTCTTATGTATATATATGACGTTTTAGGCGACGGCAGCACACGCAGACTGAGCCTCGGTGTCAGACGTGATGATTCAGCGTATAAGATCACAACACCGATTTTCAAGGGAACTAACGAGGAAACGCTTGAATTCCTCAATTTTTCCGACGCGCAGATAAACGAATTTACAGAGCAGATAATAAAACTGTCGGACGACGCGGATGAACGTGATGAGAGATTTATGAAATAACCGCTCTGTCAAAAGAAGTTTATAACAGACGATAAAGAAAAACAGATAAGACTTACTATTGAATAATTATACCACAGGATTATTTATGAGTTAGAAATGCTGTGTTATGATAATAAAACACAGTATTATTCAAAACACAAAAGAAACATGAATTATTTGAACAGAATCGCAGCAGCGTATGTCAGAGGCTATGCCGCGGAAAACAATTTGGATTTGGAAGGCGAGCTGATAAGCGCTCCTTTCAGCTCATTGACAGATGAGCAAGTACGCAGAATAATGGCGTCAGGCAGTCATAACGGGCTGAAAATGTACCGCTTTAAGGTAAAGGAAGATTTACCTCGCGTTAAAATGGCGCTGGGATTTTTGAAAGGCATATATCCCGAAAATCTGCTTGACGTTGGCAGCGGCATAGGAGTCTTTCTGTTTCCGTTCATGCGGGATTTTCCGGATACCGAGGTCACCTCGGTGGATATTCTCGATCACCGCGTGGATTTTTTGAATACCATCAAACAGGGCGGCATCAGCCGTTTGACTGCCTTGCAAGAGGATATCTGCAGTTGGGATGTGCCCGACAACAGCTTTGATGTCATCACGGCGCTTGAGGTTTTGGAGCATATACCCGAGGTTGAGAAGGCTGTCAAAAACATTGTACGTCTTGCCAAACGGTATGTTGTTGTTTCCGTGCCGTCAAAGCCCGATAACAATCCTGAACATATCCACTTGTTAACAAAAGAAAAGCTCACCGCTGTATTTACGGAGGCAGGAGCCAAAAAGCTTCATTTTAACGGCGTAAACGGCCATTTGTTTATGACCGCGGCAAAAGGGTAAAACCATGAAAGAATCAGAATTGATCAAATATCCGCGTACTCCCCACATTGAGGGCTCGCGTTTGCAACCGGGTGACGAGGATCTATCGCAAATTCCGTTTAAGACGATACAAGGGAAAAATATCGTTGTTGAGGAAAAGGTTGACGGTGCAAATACAGCCGTTTCTTTTTCATCCAACGGTGAACTGCTGCTGCAAAGCAGAGGACACTACCTGTGCGGCGGGTATCGTGAAAAGCACTATAATCTGTTAAAGCAATGGGCAAGCGTTCAAAAAGACAGTTTGTATTCTGTGCTTGGCTCGCGATATATTATGTACGGTGAGTGGCTTTATGCCAAGCATACGGTATACTATGATATGTTGCCGCATTACTTTTTGGAATTTGATATTTTTGACAGAGATACCGGAAAATACCTTGATACCGCATCAAGGCATAAGCTCATTTCAGGGCTTCCTGTATGTTCTGTGCCCGTGCTGAAGCAGGGGTGCTTTCAGAGCAGAGATGAATTGATGAAGCTACCGGGCAAATCGAATTACATTTCGGATCGTCACTTGGATAATCTGAGAGAAGAGAGCGAAAAACTCGGTCTGGATGTTGAGCGACAGCTCAGAGAAACAGACTCTTCTCAGATGATGGAAGGGCTGTATATCAAGGTCGAAGAAAACAGCGAAGTTGTTGACAGAATGAAATTTGTCCGCGCTTCGTTCCTGCAAACTGTCGATATGTCCGAAACCCATTGGCTGGAAAGACCGATTATTCCAAACAAGCTTGCTGTTCCGATCGAGAGGTTGTTTGAGGTGAACGATGAATCGAATGAATGAACTGACAGAGATCGTCCCGTCTGAGCCGGACTTCACCGTTGACTGGGACAGGATCGAAAAAGGCGTTATGCGTTATTTTGTTTCAGCGATGAGCAAAACCCAGCAAAATCCCAAGTATCACGCTGAGGGAAATGTTTGGATACATACTAAAATGGTAATCGAAAGTCTTGTAAACGATCCTGAATATCGCTCGCTTAATGAAAGACAACGTCAGGAGTTGTTCATCGCTGCGTTACTCCACGATGTAGGCAAGATATCGACTACCAAGCTTGAAAACGGCGAATGGACTTCGCCAAATCACGCGGTAGAGGGCGCTCAAATAGTCAGAGAGCTGCTGTGGCGCGATTACGGCTTGTGCGGAACAGAGGAATTTCAAAATTTTCGCGAGACAGTTTGCCTGCTTGTTCGGTATCATATGATCGCACCGTATATTTTGGAGGCAGAAAATCCTGCCTTTCGCCTGATAAAAACTGCTTCCGACGGCGAGTTGGCCGCGGATTTTTCACTGGAGCTTTTGTTTATCCTGTCTAAAGCTGACTCTGAGGGAAAAATCACGCAAAGTATTCATAAGTGCAGTGAGGATGCTGTTTTTGCCGCGGAGCTAGCAAAGGAGGAAGGTTGCTATAATCATCCGTTAAGCTTTTATTCAGCCTATACCGAATTTGCGTATCTGTCAGAGCGGAATATCACGCCCGGCACAGAACTGTATAATGATACGCAGTTTGAGGTGATTCTGCTTTGCGGCTTACCGGGCACGGGGAAGGATACATGGATTAAAGAAAATTACGGAGACTATCCTGTGGTGTCTCTGGACGATATCCGCCGGGAATTCGGTATTTCTCCAGTAGGGAATCAACAGGAGGTTGTCCGTATAGCAAAGACGCGCGCAAAGCAGTATTTGGGAAACAACCAATCCTTTGTATGGAACGCCACATCGGTTACGGCGGATATCCGCTCAAAGCTAATCAACCTGTTTGTACGTTACCATGCCTATGTAAAGATTGTCTTTCTCGAAACAGAGTGGGAGGAAAACCTGCGCAGAAACGCCGGAAGAACGGACAGCGTACCCAAGCCGGTTATTGAGAGAATGTTAACAAAGCTTACCCCTCCCGAACGCGTTGAGGCGCACGAGGTTGAATGGATCTGCGTGTAATAATGAATCCCTGTCCTTGCGGCTATTACGGTAACATAACAAACTACTGTATCTGCTCTTATATAATCGGAGAGCTTTAAATATAAGGAATATTCCAAATGGATTTCTTATGAAAAATTAATATTCAAATTATGTAGGAGTAATACATTCAGCCTGAGAGAATACTATTTTTTGGTATTCTCTCAGGCTGAATTTTTATGCAATTTGATTATTGCAATATTTTCTCTGACGGGCATTATTTTTTGTCTGTTTGGTTCTTATAATCAACATTTCTGTCCTTATACTTTTGAAGAAAAATTGTGCCTATGGACTTCGGATTTTATTAATTGTTTTTGCCTATAGACACATCAAAGAAAACAGAGGTGTCTTTCATGAATAAGGAACAGAAAGCAAGTATTATACGGATGCGTTCAAATGGAATGACTTTTTCGGAAATAGCAAATCAACTGCAACTTTCAATAAATACGGTTAAATCGTTCTATAGGAGAAATGCAAAAACTAAATCACGCATTGAAACTTGTATGCATTGCGGAAAACCGATTGAGCAGACAATGCATAAACGGCAAAAGAAATTCTGCTCGGATAAATGCCGTAATTCCTGGTGGTCTGCAAATCCCCAGAACCGCAGACCTAAAAAATTATACAGTCATATATGCGCATATTGCGGTATTGCTTTTCAGAGTGACCGTGCAAAAAGCAAATATTGTTCCGTTAAGTGCTTTGCCGATGCAAGGCGCAAGGAGAACATAATATGACAAATGAACTCTATGAAAAGGTGGTTGCTTACAGAATAACAATGTCAGTTATTAAAAGTATGCTGAAATCAAACATAATTACAGCTGATGAGTACTCTGAAATTGATACAATTATCGCCCGTGAAAACGGATTATCTTCGTGTACCATATTCGGAGAAACAAGTGGATAATATAGGCTTTCAGAGGTAATATGTAACCGTAAGGGGGTGCTGTTATGAATAGAATTGTTGAAAAAGTTAATTTCCCGATTCCTAAACAGCCAAAAGCAAAAAGAGTAGCGGCATATGCCAGGGTATCATCGGGCAAAGATGAAATGTTACATTCCCTGTCTGCACAAATAAGCTACTACAGTGAATTGATACAAAGCCATCCGGGTTGGTTGTACTGCGGAGTGTTTTCCGATGAAGCATATACCGGAACAAAGGACAATCGCACAGGCTTTCAAAGACTGATAAGTGAATGCAGAGCCGGAAATATTGATTTGCTTATTACAAAATCAATTTCAAGATTTGCAAGAAATACGGTTACATTATTGGAAACGGTTCGAGAGTTAAAACTGCTTGGTATTGATGTTTTCTTTGAAGAACAGAATATTCACACTATCAGTGCCGACGGTGAGCTTATGATGACCATTCTTGCGTCATATGCACAGGCAGAAAGTTTGTCGGCAAGCGAAAATCAGAAGTGGCGTATTCGCAAGGCTTTTGAAAACGGAGAAATTGTTAATCTTCGCTTTTTGTTTGGGTATAGAATCAACGGTACAAATATAGAGATTGATAAAACAAAAGTGGAAATTGTGCGTGAAGTTTTTGAGAGAGCTGTTAATGGTGAGAGTTTTACTTCTATAGCAAAAGATTTGAACAACAGAAACATCACTCGCTGTTTAGGTGGAAAATGGAATTAACAACGAATAAGGGATTTGCTTTCGAATGAAAAATATCTCGGCAATGCACTTTTGCAAAAGAAATACCGTAATAATCACCTGGAAAAGAAACTGATTCACAATGACGGTCAGTTGCCTAAATACTATGCCGAAGGAACACACGATGCCATTGTTGATGAAGAATTGTTTGCCAAAGCCCAAGAGATACTTAACGAGTTAGCAACAAGACGAGAAACTTTGAAAAAACCTACGCTTTCTGCTTTTTCGGGTATGATTGTCTGTGATAACTGTGGTGCAAAGTACAAGAGAACAACATCAAAGGGAAAACACGCCTGGCAATGTAAAACCTTTCTGACACAGGGAAAAGCGTTCTGTCCGTCACGGCAGATACCCGAAGAAGAACTTTACAGGCTTGCAACCGAGGTTTTAGAAATTGATAAATTTGAAGAGGATATTTTACATAGCAAAATCAAAAATATCAGAGCAAAAAATAACTGCACATTAACATTTTACTTTGCCGATGGAACGGAAGTATCAAAGAACTGGGTTCCACGCACAAGAAAGAATAGCTGGACTGCTGAAATGCGAGAATGTGCAAGGCGAAGAGCACTTAATCAAAGGGGGAAAGTATAATGGCAACAAGAAAGGTTACGGTTATTCCGCCCACAATAAATCCGCTGACAAGAATTTCAAATACAACGGTCAAGAAAAGACGAACAGCCGGTTATGCTCGTGTTTCGACTGACAAGGATGAGCAGTTTACTTCATATGAGGCACAGATTGACTATTATACAAGCTTTATTAAAAACCACAGCGATTGGGAGTTTGTAAAAGTATATACCGATGAGGGTATAAGCGGTCTTAATACAAAAAAGCGTGATGGATTTAACGAGATGATTTCCGATGCACTTGCAGGAAAGATAGACCTTATTATCACAAAGTCAGTAAGCCGTTTTGCAAGAAATACGGTAGACAGCCTTGTTACAATTCGCAAGCTGAAAGATAAGGGTGTTGAGGTTTATTTTGAAAAAGAAAACATTTGGACTTTTGACAGCAAGGGTGAATTGTTGCTTACCATTATGTCGTCACTTGCACAGGAGGAGAGCCGCAGTATTTCGGAAAATGTGACCTGGGGACAGAGAAAAAGATTCTCCGATGGCAAGGTCAGTTTGCCGTACAAGCATTTTCTTGGATATGAGCGTGGTGAAAACAAGGGTGATCCACCTGTTGTTAATGAGGAACAGGCAAAGCTTGTCAGACGGATATACCACCTTTTTATGAGCGGAAAAACCACAGGCGGTATTGCAAGAATACTTACAACAGAGAATATTCCAACACCTTCAGGAAAGAAAATCTGGCAGCCAACAACCATTGAGAGTATTTTGAAAAATGAAAAATATAAAGGTGCGGCAATACTGCAAAAGAAATTTACCGTAGATTTTCTTTCTAAAAAAATGAAGATAAACGAGGGAGAGGTTCCTCAATACTATATTGAAAACTCACACGAAGCCATCATTGACCCGATGGAGTGGGATGCAGTTCAGGACGAATTTAAACGCAGAAAAGCTATAGGCAGAGCTTACAGTGGAAAAAGTGTATTCGGTGCAAAAATTGTATGCGGTGACTGCGGTGGCTTTTACGGTTCCAAAACCTGGCATTCAACGGATAAATATAAAACGGTAATATGGCAGTGCAACAGAAAATTCAAGGACAACACCTGTTGCAGAACACCACATATTACCGAAGATGAAATAAAGAAACGATTTCTTAAGGTTTATAACGGACTGATTTCTGACAAAGAGCCGTTCATAAAGGCTTGCAAACTTACAAGAGATGTTTTGACCGATACTAATGAGATTGACAGCGAAATATCCGAACTTCTCCGTGAGCTTGAAGTCGTTACCGAACTTATAAAAAAGTGCATAGCCGAAAATTCTTCATCGGCTCAGGATCAGGAAGTATATACAGAGAGATACAACAGCTATGTTGACCGCTATGAAAAAGCAAAATCAAAATATGATGAGCTTGAACAGAAGAAAGAAAACAAGCTTTCAAAAAGAAAAGCAATAGACCGTTTTGTTTCCGACCTTTCCAAAAGGAAAGAAATGCTCACCGAATTTGATAATTGCCTTTGGCTGACGGTAGTTGATACGGTTACAGTTCAAAATGACGGAACTTTAATATTCAGGTTTAATGACGGTACTGAAATTGAGGGGTAAAAATACGGAAAATAAAACAGACTGCAGTTTACTAAGAAATTGCAGTCTGTTTTAAGGAAAAGTTGGGAAAATTGAGGTTTTACTATACCTTTGGAGAAGATTTGCTTTCTTCAAATGATGAGAGGGACATTTTACTTCGTTCAGAAATAAAGAAGATAGTAAAAACATTTGAAGAAAGACACGATTTCAAGGACTATATTTGCCCTGATTCTATGGAGTTTGAAAGCGACTATTTCAAAATCGGAGATCGCTATGGCAGAGTGCTTTTCCTTCGTTAGTATGCGTCGTATATCAAGGATAGTATGGTGGCGGAGCTTACAGACCTTAACCGCAATCTTATGATGTCGATTGATGTCGTACCCGTTCCCACCGACGAAGCGGTACGTGAAGCGGAGAGCAGACTGCTCGGCGTGGAAACGAATATTACGAATTGGCAGCGCAGGCAGAACTCCAACAACAACTTTTCCGCTACCGTTCCTTACGATATGGAATAGCAAAAGAAATGAAAGAATTTCTTGATGACCTTACTACCCGTGACCAGCGTATGATGTTCGGTGTTCTGACGATGGTACACACAGCAGACACAATGGAACAGCTTGACAACGACACGGAAGCATTACTCACTACGGCGAGAAAACACCTTTGTCAGTTTGCGATACTAAAATTCCAGCAGATGGACAGACTGAATACAGCTATGCCTTTCGGTGTACGCAAAATTGATTCATTCCGCACTCTGACAACCGAATCACTTTCCTTGCTTATGCCGTTTCGTGTTCAGGATATTTACCACGAGAACGGCATTTATTACGGACAGAATGTAATCAGCAAGAATATGATTATTGCCGATCATAAACAGCTTTTGAACGGTAATTCCTTTATCCTCGGCGTATCTGGCGGCGGTAAATCCTTTGCCGCAAAGGGAGAAATCGAGAATATTGTTCTTTCATCGGACGTAGATGTTATTATCATTGATCCTGAGCGTGAGTATTCCGCACTTGTGAAAGCACTGGGCGGCGAAATTATCAATATTTCCGCCACTTCTCCGAGCCATATCAATGCTATGGATATGAACAAGGAATACGGCGACGGTGCTAACCCTGTTATTCTCAAATCTGAGTTTATTATGTCGCTGTGTGAACAGCTTATCGGCGGCAATAACCTCGGAGCAAAGCAGAAGTCTATTATTGACCGATGTACCGCAAGCGTTTACCGTACCTATCAGCAGAATAACTATACAGGCACAGTCCCGACTTTGCAGGATTTTCGTGCGGAGCTTCTCAAACAGGACGAGCAAGAAGCAAGAGAAATCGCCCTTGCTATTGAGCTATTCACAAACGGTTCGCTCAATACCTTTGCGAAGCAGACGAATGTTGATACCGATAACCGTCTGATTTGCTATGATATTCTCGGCCTCGGCAAGCAGCTTATGCCTATCGGTATGCTTGTCGTTCTTGATTCTATCCTTAACCGTATTACGCAGAACAGAGCGAAGGGCAAGAACACCTATATCTTTATTGATGAGATTTACCTGCTATTCCAGCACGAATACAGTGCAAACTTCCTCTTTACCTTTGGAAGCGTGTCAGAAAGTACGGAGCCTATGCGACCGGCATTACGCAGAATGTGCCTGCTTTGTATCTTGGTGTGCGAATGAGTGCGGATATATTGACACTGGTGTTATCCCGAAGTTTGCAGGCTGTGTGAACGGTGTGCAGTGGTTTAAGGACAGAGGTCAATGGATGGACGGCTCTGCCGAGCCGGTTTCCGGTATGATTA